>NZ_JACNAC010000019.1:0-94866 GCF_017349775.1 Pseudomonas sp. GW460-12-10-14-TSB1 | reverse complement strand
AGTGTCGTCGAGGTCATCGCAAGCAGGCCCCAAGGGCGATACGCCGCCCATGAAAAAGCCCCCGGTGCCGGTTGGCAGCGGGGGCCTTGTCTGGGCCGCTCAGATCACTCTTCGGCGACCTTGTCCTTACCCTGGCGTTTCTCGATGACGTTGACCAGGCGCTGGGCCAGGGCCGGGTAGTTCTCGTCGAAGTGGTGGCCGCCCGGCAGCTTCATGGCTTCGCCGACGGCGGTCTTGTCGGTGCAACCGCTTTCGTCGACTTCTTCTTCGCCGTAGATGCACACCACCTTGGCCGCTGGCAGCTTGGCCATTTCCGGGCCGGTGGCGGCTTCCTTGCCGGCGTTGCCCAGCCAGCCTTCGACTTCGATCTCGAAGCTGCCGGTGCGGGCGAAGGCCAGCAGGATAATGGCGTCGACCCGCTGCTGCTCGGCTTCCGGCAGGCGGTTGTAGATGGCCGGCAAGACATCGGCGCCGAACGAATAGCCGGTCAGCACGAAGCGCTTGGTGCCCCATTTCTGCCGGTAGTGCTGCATCAGTTCGGCCAGGTCGGTGGCGCTCTGTTCCGGGGTCTTGTGCTGCCAGTAGTAGCGCAGGGTATCGATGCCGACCACCGGGTAGCCAATCTTGGCCATCTCGCCGGCCACGTCGCGGTCCAGGTCGCGCCAGCCGCCGTCACCGGAGAGGAACAGGGTCACGGTGTCCTTGGCCTGGCCGGCCGGTACTTCGACCACCGGGATGTTCAGGCCGCCGTTGTCCGAGCCCACCAGCAGCTTGCGCAGCTCGTTGTTCAGTACCTGGGGCAGGTGAATGTCGTAGTCGCTGATGCTGGTGCTGGCATTGGGAGTGTCACGCACGAAACCGGCGCTTTCGTCATCCGGGTTGTCGTTCCAGGCCACCAGCCAGTGGCCGTGGGCCAGGGTCTTGGGCAATGGATCGGTGCAGCCTGGAGCCGGGTTGATGGTAAAGCCCACCGACACGGCCTGGGCCTTGTCGTCGTTCTGGGTGGCGATCCAGCGCCAGGCCAGGGCGGCGCCAGGGCCGATGCCGCTGACCAGGGTCGCCGGGCCCTTGAGTTGGCCAAGGGCGGTTTGCAGGGCTTGTTCCTGCAGCTTGCAATCGTCCTTGGGCAGGATCACCTGGACGATCTGCGCTGCGCCGCCGCGGCTCAGGGCCAGGAGCTGGGTATCGGTCAGGGCTTCGTCGGCGAGGACGGCCACGGCGACCCGGGCCTTGGCCTGGGTGGCCGGGGTGACGCGGGTCAGGGTCGAGCCATCGGTCTGGGCCAGGTGTTCCAGGGTCGGTTGTGGCGCCGGACGATTCCAGTACCAGTAGCCGCCTCCCGCTATCAGGGCAACCACCGCCAGGGTGGCTAATACATACCGCCAGGAGCGTTGAATCATCAGCGTTTCACCAATCCAGTCAGGCCGCCCGCAATCAGGGCGGCGGTATCGGCCAGTGCCACCAGCGGATCCAGTCCGGCGGGCACGGCCATGTAACGAGGTTCCCAGTCAGGCTGGAATTTGTCTTTGAAACGGCGCAACCCTTGGAAGTTGTACAGCTGCTCACCCCGACGGAAAACCATCGATCCAAGGCGCTGGGTCAGTGGCGCGCCACGCCGGGGTTGCAGGCCCGACAACGGCACCATGCCCAGGCTGAAGCGGGCATACCCATGGTTTTTATAATGCTGGATCAGGCCGACCATCATGAATTCCATGGTCAGCTTGGGAGCCTCCGGGTGGGCGCGCATCAGGTCGAGGCTGGCCAGGTCATGGCTGTAGGTCTCGAGCAGGTTGGCGAAGGCCACCGGACGTCCTTCAAAGCGGATGATCGCGATACGGAAATGCTTGAGGTAGTCCTCGCTGAAACGTCCCAGGGAGAAACCTTTCTCGCGGACATTCTTGCCGGTCAGCCAGGCGTCGGAAATGACTTTCAGCTCGTCCATCGGCGCGTGCCCGGCCTCATGGATTTCCAGGGCCAGGCCGTCCCGGGTGCCTCGGTTCCAGGTGTAGCGCAGGTCCTTCATCTCCTTGCCCTTGGCTTCGAGGTCAAAGCGGTTCAGGTCGACCCGGGCTTCTTCGCCGAGCTTGATCGCGGTCAGGCCGATGTCCATGTAGTACGGCAGGTTTTCCGCGCGCACCTGATAGAACACTGGACGCGCATGGTGGACGTCGCACAGATCGCGGAACTGCCAGATCATCTCGGCCCGTTGCTGGGTCGGCCCGATCGGGTCGTACAGCGCCACCAGGCTGCGGCCGCGCCGGGCATACATGAGGAAGGCGTCGTCGTTGGGGTGGAACAGCAGGGCCTTGTCGCCGGTCAGGGACAGGCCGCCATCGGGCTGGGAAGAGGCCATGAGGATCTTCGCCGCGCGGTCCAGTTCCTCGCCATTGGGCAGGTGAATCACCGGGCGCGCGGTACGCAGCAACCAGGTCAGGGACACCACCACCAGCAGCACCGCGGCCCCCAGCAGCGAACGCAGGCCCCGCGGGGCATCGGCGTCAAGGGTGAACTGCCACCACAACTGATGGCTGTAAGGCACGTCCTGATAGGCGAACAGCAGCAGCCAGATCGACGCCCCCAGCACACAGACGCTGGCCACCAGGTACAGCGGCGAGAACGGCAGTTCGGTGAGGCGGCTCGGCCGGTAGAAGGAGCGCCGGAAGACCGCCAGCAGGCTGGCGGTCAGGGTCATCAGGCTGGCTTCTTCCCAGTCGAAGCCCTTGAGCAGCGAGAGCACGGCACCGACCAGCAGCAGGATGGTGGTCAATATCCAGGCCGCAGACAGGCGCCGGCGCAGGCCCTGGGCCAGCAGCAGGCAAAGCACCCCGATCAGGCTGGCGCCGAAGTGCGAGGCATCCACCAGGCGGTGCGGGATCAGAAAACCGATGTGTTGCAGGCGGGTGTCGATTTCCGGGGTCACGCCGGAAAACAGCAGCACCACGCCGGACAGGAACACCAGCACCGCGAGGATAGGTGCGGCCAGGCCCGAGGCCACCCGCAGCGATTGACGGGTCTGGAACAGGCGCTGGGCTTCATTGATCAGCAGCAGGACGCAGGCCACCAGCATCGGCAGGATCACGTAGATCAACCGGTACAGCAGCAGGGCGGCGGCCAGTGGCGCCGCGCCGAGTTTGTCGGCGAAGGCGGCCAGCAGAATGGCTTCGAACACCCCGACGCCACCGGGTACATGGCTGAGCACGCCGGCCGCCAGGGCCAGCAGGTAGACCAGCAGGAAGGCGCCGAAAGGCGGCGCTTCGGGCAGCAGCAGATACAGCACTGTGGCTGCCGCGGCGACGTCGAGGGCGGTGATCAGTAGTTGCAGGAGCGTCAGGTGGCGTCCCGGCAGGCGCAAGGTACGGCGCCCGGCCTTGACCAGCAGGTTGTTCGGCAATGGCTGTTCGGGCAGGCGGCGCCGGTAGATACCGATGACCAGAATCGCGCAGAGCAGCAGTACGGCGCCGGCAATGCTGGCCAGCAGGCCTTCGGACAGGCGCAGGGCGGCGGAGGCGGCGGGCAGGTTGCTCAGGGTTGCCAGGGCGGCGAGCGGTGGCAGGGCGCAACCCAGGGACAGGCTGGCGAACAGCGTCATATGGGCGACGTCGCCGGCGCCCACGCCATGCCGGGCGTAGAGTCGGTAACGCACCGAGCCGCCGGAGAGCAGCGACAGGCCGATGGCGTTGCCGATGGCAAAGGCGGTGAATCCCCCCAGGGCCAGGGTGCGCGGCGGCAGGTTCACCCCGGCGTAGCGGCTGGCGGACCATTCGTAGCCGAGCAGGATGACGAAGCCGACCACGGTCGCGGCCAGGGCGCCGAGCAGGGCCGGTTTGGGCACGTCGAGGATTGAGTCATGCAGGGCATACAGATCCAGCTCGCTGAGCAGGTGACGGCAGGCAATCAGGGCGATGCCGAACAGCAGTAGGGTCACTACCATGCCGATGGGCTGGCGGTATTTGCTCAGCAGTTCCAGCCAGCGCAGGCGGGTGGCTGCAACCGGTTGGTTCGCTGTAACGGTATCGGTGTCTTGTGAGTCAGACGAGTTGGCGCGCATCAATCACCTCGTGGATTGTGCGCGACAGGATGGGGGTATCCAGCCAAGTTACCAATCCCTGCAGAAAAAATAGTTTCAAATATTAACGCGTCTCACCATGGCCCTGCGAGCCCGGACGGACCGTGTTTCATGTGGCTGCCTGGGAATGAGCATAGCGGGTCGCAAGGGAGGGGAGAGGTGTCTGACGGTTCATGGCAGATTGCCAGGTCATTGTTGCGAAAAGATTTTTTCGACAGATACAAAAAAGGCCACTCTTTCGAGTAGCCTTTTTTGTTGTTTGGTTGCGGGAGCCGGATTTGAACCGACGACCTTCGGGTTATGAGCCCGACGAGCTACCAGGCTGCTCCATCCCGCGTCTGTGTGGCGGCATTCTACAGACGAACGCCGGACTGTCAACCGTTAATGGTCCATTGAGTCAAATAAGTGTTGAATGACTCGTAAAGCGGGTTAAGTCCCGGTGGTGCAAAGGGTTTTGTTTTTTGCGCGACACCCGCGCAAGGCGTGGCGACAAAACGCACGCGCACAAAAAAGGCCACTCTTTCGAGTGGCCTTTTTTGATGTTTGGTTGCGGGAGCCGGATTTGAACCGACGACCTTCGGGTTATGAGCCCGACGAGCTACCAGGCTGCTCCATCCCGCGTCTGATGTGGCGGCATTCTACAGAGAATCGCCGGGCTGTCAACCGATCAGGTGAAAAAAACTGTTCTCGTTCAATCGCTTAGCTTGAATAAACAGCCCTTGAATCGGCCTTGAGGGCATGCCGTACAAGGCTTTCAGCTCTATTGAGGGGCCTTGGCCGATTGAGAAAATAAATTCATCTTCAGATTTTTCTGGCGGTAGACAGGAGAAATCAAACTACTGGTGCTATATACAGTTCTCGGTGAGATACTGTCGCCCTGTTTCGTGATCGACCTCTTGCTTCCATGAACTCTGCCTTTATATGACGCAGCGCAAAATCATCCACATCGACTGCGATTGCTTCTACGCCGCCATCGAAATGCGCGACGACCCGCAATTGGCCGGCAGGCCGATGGCGGTGGGTGGCTCGGCGGAGCGGCGCGGGGTGATCGCCACTTGCAACTATGAAGCCCGCGCCTTTGGCGTGCGTTCGGCCATGTCTTCGCGGCATGCGCTGACGTTGTGCCCCGACCTGCTGATCGTCAAGCCGCGCATGGATGCCTATCGGGAAGCGTCGAAAGAGATTCATGTGATCTTTCGCGACTACACCGACCTGATTGAGCCCTTGTCCCTGGATGAGGCCTATCTGGACGTCTCCGACAGCCCCAACTTCGCCGGCAGCGCCACGCGCATCGCCCAGGATATTCGCCGCCGGGTCTCCAACCAGCTACATATCACCGTGTCGGCCGGGGTGGCGCCGAACAAGTTCCTGGCCAAGATCGCCAGCGACTGGAGGAAGCCCAATGGCCTGTTCGTGATCACCCCGGACCAGGTCGAGGACTTCGTTTCGGCCTTGCCGGTGAACAAGCTGCATGGCGTGGGCAAGGTCACCGCCGACAAGCTGGGGCGCCTGGGCATTGTCAACTGCGAGGCGTTGCGCGAATGGAGCAAGCTGGCGCTGGTGCGCGAGTTCGGCAGTTTTGGCGAACGCCTGTGGAACCTGGCCCGGGGTATCGATGAGCGGCCGGTGCAGAACGACAGCCGCCGGCAGTCCATCAGCGTGGAAAACACCTACGATGTCGATCTGCCCGATCTGCAGAGTTGCCTGGATAAACTCCCGGAGCTGATGCAGACCCTGGCCGGCCGGATCGAACGAATCGACAGCAGTTACCGTCCGGGCAAGCCCTTCGTCAAAGTGAAGTTTCACGATTTCACCCAGACCACGCTCGAACAAGCGGGGGCGGGAAGGGACCTGGAGAGTTACCGGCAGCTTTTGACCCAGGCGTTCAAGCGCGGGGACAGGCCGGTGCGGCTATTGGGGATTGGTGTGCGTTTGCAGGATATGCGTGGCGGGCATGAGCAGCTGGAGCTGTTCAACCCTTCCTGAAGCGTTGTAGGAGCCGGCTTGCCAGCGAACCAGGCGCCGCGATCTATCCGGGGCACCGCGTTCGCCGGCAAGGCGTGTCAGTTGTTACCGGGATCGGCGACCAGGCGGCCGGCGTTCTTGGTCAGCGACTTGAGAAATTCGCTCTGCAGCTCCGGATCGTTGCGGGTCAGCTCGATCAGGCTCTGTTCCAGTTCGCTGGCTTCTTCTTCCAGACCCAGTTCGGAGAGACGCTTGACCCGGTGCACCCACTGGCTCACTTCGTCGTCTTCGAGGTCGTCGAAGATCAGGTTGTGCGCTTCCAGCAGCTTGCCGCGCAGGGTGTTGCTGATGGCCAGCGACGAGTCGGAATGCACGTCGTCCTGGGCATCCGCGACGCTGATCTGCAACTGGCCGATGTGGTTCAGGTCCTGCTCGGAAAACGGGCTGTCCAACAGGTTCAGGCGCAGTATGCCGTTGCGGTCGGTGCTCAGCTCATGGGTTTCCTTGCCGGCCTTGACCTGCACCGGGCGTTCGCTCCAGGGCAGGCTCGAATACTCCACGCGCTTGTCGCGCTGGACTTCATCGATCCCCGCCAGGTTCTGCTGCGCCCGGCCGTGGGACTGCACGTTCATGAACGGGTTGAGCCCGGCCACGCCGTAGCTGATCCAGTCCTTGGTGACGCTGTCCGGCAGGTTGCCCAGGGTAAACACATTGACCACGTTGGCGCCGATACCGGCGACCACGGCTACCGCGCCCAGCGGGATCTCGTAGAGCTCCCGCCAGGGTTGATAGGGCGTGTAGCGATCATAGCGGCGCGTGACTTCGAACTCGGTGACTTCGAAGGTCTTCTGCTCATGGATGCGTACCCGGCGTTGCGGCAGCTCCAGCACCTTAGGCTCACCGACATCGATCTGCAGGCTGTGATCGAGCAATTTGCGCTCGACACGTTCCTCGTGCTCGCTGCGTTGCGACATCTGGTTGGCACAGCCGCTGAGCAACAGGGCGCCGCACAAGGCGGCGCCACCGAGGCTTAAGGTGTTTCGCTTGAACATGACTTCTCTATCTGGTTTCAGCGACGGATACGGGCTTGGAGGAAGGACAGCACGTCAGCCACTGGCAGCGCTTGCGCCTCGGCTTCGGTACGGCTCTTGTATTCCAGGTTGCCTTCGGCGAGGCCGCGGTCGCTGACCACGATCCGGTGTGGAATGCCGATCAGCTCCATGTCCGCGAACTTGATGCCCGGGCTGGTCTTCTTGTCGCGGTCGTCCAGCAGCACTTCGAAGCCGGCGGTTGTGAGTTCCGCGTACAGCTTGTCGGTGGCTTCGCGAACTTGCTCGGTTTCATAGCGCAGCGGTACCAGGGCGATCTGGAACGGGGCCAGGGTGTCGCTCCAGATGATGCCGTTCTCGTCGTTGTTCTGCTCGATGGCCGCAGCCACCACGCGAGACACGCCGATGCCGTAGCAGCCCATTTCCAGGGTGACCGGCTTGCCGTTCTCGCCCAGCACTTCGCACTTCATCGCCTTGCTGTACTTGTTGCCCAGCTGGAAGATGTGCCCGACTTCGATGCCGCGCTTGATTTCCAGGGTGCCCTTGCCGTCCGGGCTTGGGTCGCCGGAGACGACGTTGCGCAGGTCGGCCACGGTCGGGACCGGCATGTCGCGTTCCCAGTTGAAGCCGAAATAGTGCTTGTCGTCGACGTTCGCGCCGATACCGAAGTCGCTCATCAGGGCTACCGAGCGGTCGACGATGATTGGCAGCGGCAGGTTCAGCGGGCCCAGGGAGCCAGCGCCGGCGCCGATGGCGTCACGCAGCTCGGCCTCCGAAGCCATCACCAGCGGGCTGGCGACGCCAGGCTGGTTGGCGGCCTTGATTTCGTTCAGCTCGTGGTCGCCACGGATGATCAGCGCGATCAGCTTGCCGGCTTCCTCGGCGTGCACCACCAGGGTCTTGACGGTCTTTTCGATCGGCAGGTTGTAGCCTTCCACCAGCTGCACGATGGTTTTCGCGTCAGGGGTGTCGACCAGGCGCAGTTCTTCGCTCGGCGCCGGACGCGAGGTTTCCCGTGGCACGGCTTCGGCTTTCTCGATGTTCGCCGCGTAGTCGGAGCCGTTGCTGAAAACGATGTCGTCTTCGCCGGACTCGGCCAGTACGTGGAACTCGTGGGAGCCGGCGCCGCCGATGGAGCCGTTGTCCGCTTCGACCGGACGGAATTTCAGGCCCAGGCGGGTGAACACGTTGCAGTAGGCCTGGTGCATGCGGTCATAGGTGACCTGCAGCGATGCCTGGTCGGCGTGGAAGGAGTAGGCGTCCTTCATGATGAACTCGCGACCGCGCATCAGACCGAAGCGTGGACGGATTTCATCGCGGAATTTGGTCTGGATCTGGTACAGGTTGATTGGCAGCTGCTTGTAGCTGCTCAGCTCGTTGCGGGCCAGATCGGTGATCACTTCTTCGTGGGTCGGGCCGGCGCAGAAGTCGCGACCGTGACGATCCTTGAAGCGCAGCAGTTCAGGGCCGTACTCCTCCCAGCGACCGGATTCCTGCCACAGTTCAGCCGGCTGGGTGCTCGGCATCAACACTTCAAGAGAGCCGGCGGCGTTCATTTCTTCACGAACGATGGCTTCGACCTTGCGCATCACCCGCAGGCCCATCGGGAGCCAGGTGTACAGGCCCGAGGCCAGTTTGCGGATCATGCCGGCGCGCAGCATCAGCTGATGGCTGATCACGACCGCATCGGAAGGCGTTTCTTTCTGTGTGGCGAGCAAAAATTGACTGGTGCGCATGGTAGGCCGTTGTCGGTTGCTGAAGACTAGAAGTGACGAAGCATTGTACGGGCGAGAACCCTTGGCGTACAGGATTGCGGCCGGGGGAGGTCGGGGCGCCGGATGAGTGCCGGTGTGCCCCGGGGGTTCCTAGGGTTCTTCGCTGACCGCAGTAGTGGGTGGAGTGGCCGGCGGTGTGGCTTCGGGCGCTTCCGGCGGTTCGGCGCGGCGGCTTTCCTGGAACCAGTGCAGGGCGATCAGGATCAGGGTCGGCACACCGAGCAGGGCGGTGATCAGGAAGAAGTCGTGATAGCCGAACTTCTCCACCATGACCCCCGAATAGCCGCCGATCAGGCGCGGCAACAGCAGCATGATCGAGCTGAGCAGGGCGTACTGGGTCGCCGAGAACTTCAGGTTGGTCAGGCTCGACAGGTAGGCGACGAAGGCCGAGGTGGCCAGCCCCGAACTGAAGTTGTCCAGGGAAATGGTCACCACCAGCATCTGCAGGTTGGGGCCCATGTCGGCCAGCATCAGGAACAGCAGGTTGGTCGCGGCCGAGGCCGCGCCGCCGATGAACAGGATCGGCAGGATGCCGAAGCGCACGATCAGCAGTCCGCCCATGCCGGCGCCGACCAGGGTCATGATCAGGCCGAAAATCTTGCTGACGCTGGCGATCTGGTCCTTGGTGAAGCCCTGGTCGATGTAGAACACGTTGGCCATCACGCCCATCACCGTGTCCGACATCCGGTAGGTGGCGATCAGGCCCAGCAGCAGCAGGGCTTGCCAGCGATAGCGCAGGATGAAGTCGTTGACCGGCGTCAGCACCGGGGCCAGGCCGCGGCGACCCATGGCCGACAGGCACAGCGAGGTCAGGATGATGTAGAGAATGGCGCGCAGGAACGCTCGGTCTTCCAGCAACAGGTCCAGCAGGCTGGCGCCCTCGAACAGCACGCTGGCGAAGTCGGTGTTGTACAGCTGGGTGAACATCGCCGGCACGGACACCAGCAGCACGATCAGCACGAACACCGACACCAGCTGGTGCAAGAAACTGTAGCGCCCGGCCGACAGCTGGGTACGTAGCGGCACGGGCGGCTCGCGCATGAACAGGGTGGTCAGCAGGGCCGGGATCATCAGCACGCCAAACAGCACGTAGGTGCCGGTCCAGGCCGAGTGTTTGTAGCTGAAACCGGTGGAGCCGAAACCTTCGGCGAAGAACAGGGCGCCAGCGGTGGCCAGCAGGGCGGCGACGCGGTAACCGGACATATAGGCGGCGGCCAGGGCGGCCTGGCGGCTGTCTTCGGCGATTTCCAGGCGGTAGGCGTCCACCGCGATGTCTTGGGTGGCAGAGGCGAAGGCGACGATAACGGCAATGGCGATCAGCCAGGACAGGTGCTTTTGCGGATCGCAGAAACCCATGCCGATCAGCCCGAGCAGCACCAGCGATTGCGACAGGACCAGCCAGGAGCGGCGGCGCCCGAGTTTGCCCAGCAGGGGCAGGCGCCATTGGTCGAGCAAGGGTGACCAGACCCATTTGAAGGCGTAGGCCAGGCCGATCAGGCTGGCGTAGCCAATGGTCTCGCGGGCTACACCGGCTTCGCGCAACCAGACTGAAAGTGTCGAAAACACCAGCATGTAGGGCAGGCCGGCGGCGAAACCAAGCAGCAACAGCACGAGCGTCGAGGGGCTGGCATAGGCGGCGAGCGCGGCGCGCCAGGTTTTACGGGGCATGGGCTGGAGTCTGCCTCAAGAATTACGGAAACAAAGCGCGCACTCTAACCGCTGTGCTCTACCGGACGCCAGCCATGGCGCTGAATATCCACACGATTGTTCAGGATCGAGACACCTTCCATACGCAGTCGTGCACGCTGTTCGTCGCCCGATGCGCTGCCCACGGGCAGGCTGATACGCCCGCCCGCGCCCAGTACGCGGTGCCAGGGCAGGCTGGTGTCGGCGGGCAGCTGGCTGAGGGTCCGCCCAACCCAGCGCGCGGCGCGGCCCAGGCCCGCCATTTCCGCCAGTTGCCCATAGCTGACCACCTTGCCTTCCGGGACTTGGGCCAGGGTCAGGTAGAGCGCCGTGCGTCGGATTTCGGCGGGGCTTTGGCCGGTGTCGGGCGGTTCGATCACGTTCGGGGGTTCCTGATGCAGGCCTGTAAACCGTCTGTAGGACAAAGGGTTTATTAACCGTTGAGGATTGAACTCACTATAGATAGTCGAGTCAGTCCCTACCTGAGGTTTTATTCATGTGGATAATGCCGGTTTTTTTCGCAAACTCGAGCCTTGTATCTGTTTATGTTGTCCAGAGCCCTGCTGTGCCTTGCCGTTTTCAGTGCCTCCACGCCTTTGCTCGCCGATACCGTCTGGTTGAAGAACGGTGACCGTCTGAGCGGCAAGATCAAAGTCTTCGATGGCGGCAAATTACTGATCCAGACCGAGTATGCCGGGGCCATCCCGATCGACTGGAAGCAGGTCAAGACGCTGGAGAGCGACCAGGAGCTGCTGGTCAAGCAGGATGCCTATACCGGCGAGAAGGCCAAATCCCTGCAAGCGGCGGAAGATGGCAAGGTGACCCTGGCCAACGGTGAGGCGCCGAAGACCGTCGAGCTGGCGAGCATCCAGCAGATCATGAAGCCCAAGCCAGTGGTCGAGGATCTGGTGTGGAAGGGCAATGTCGACATGGCGCTGGATTATCAGCGGGCGGAAAAGGACACCGACGACTACGACATCGACTTCAAGACCTCGGCGCGCCACGGTAAATGGCGGCACACGGCGGAAGGCGAGTACAACCGCGAATTCCAGAACGATGTCGTCACCACCGACAACTGGCGCGCCGAATACGCACTGGACCGCTTCCTCACCGATAAGTGGTTCTGGCAAGGGCGGCTGAACTACAAGCGTGACAAGGTTGAGGAACTGGCGCGCCAGCGCGTGGTGGGTACCGGTCCGGGTTACCAGTTCTGGGATAACGAACTGGGTGCGTTCTCCCTGGGTTCACTGCTCAACCGCACCGACTACGAGTACAAGGACGGCGGCAAGGACAACTTCTATTCCCTGGCCATGAAGTGGGACTACAACCGTTACCTGATTGGCAAGCGGGTCGAGCTGTTTACCAATGGCGAGGTGGGCAGGCCGCTGTCCAATATTGCCGATTACGCCCTGGATGCCGAGATTGGCCTGCGCTACAAGGTCACGGAATGGGCGTCGCTCAACCTCAAGGCCGAACGGGACATCATCAGCGGCACCAAGGACAGCGATCTCAACAAGACCCGTTACACCGCGGGGTTTGGCGTGGCTTGGTAAGGTCGTAGGCCTTGAATGAAGAAGTCCCGCGGTTTGCACCTGCGGGACTTCTTTGTTTGGCTGCGGGAAGAGTGCTGTCTCAATAGCGCCGTGTTATGCCCGGCTCAACTGCATGCCCCCTGACTGGCGCCTGTCCGGTACTGGCATTCGCTCCGCAGACTGCCGTCCTCGTTCCAGAGGCGCATCCAGCCGTGCGCTTTGCCATCCAGGTAATCCGTAGATGATTCCATCTGACCGCTTTCGTACCAGGTGACGGCGGGGCCTTCGAGTTTCGCGTCCTTGTAGATCTTGTGATCCTTGAGCTGGCCGTTGTCGTACCAGGCTTTGAAGTCACCCTGCTCGCGGTGCTGTTCATCCCATTGCCACTGAAGCGTCTGCACGCCCTGTTCGTTCCAGAGGGCATAACTGCGCTGGGTGCCGTGTTCGTCGTTGAATTGTTTCTGTTTTACCTTGCCGTTGGGGTGGTACTGGATTTGCCAACCCACGGGCTGGTTGTCCACGTAATCGACTGTGCTTTCCAGTGTGCCGTCAGGGTAGTAGGACGGGCTGGGGCCGACTTTCTTGCCGGCCACGAACTGTCCGCTGTCTTTGATCTTGCCATCCGGGTAGTAGCTGATAATTGGGCCATCCGGCAGATTCGCCCGGTAGGTGATGCGCCCGACCAACTTGCCGTTCTCGTCGTACTCCAGGTATTCGCCGTCGACGCGTTTGCCCTGGCGCCAGTTGTAGGATTCGGCGACTTTGCCATTGTCGTGGTAAGTGCTCTGCCAGCCCTCGAGGAGACCGTCCCGATAGTTCGAGCGTTTAACCACGACACCGCTCTCAGAGTAGGTCAGCGCTTCTCCCTGGCGTTTGCCATTGATGTCGTAGCGAGCGCTGTGGCGGGCCTGGCCGTCCGGGTAGTAGGTTTTCGAGGCGTGAACAGCCTTGCCCGAAACGAAGTCCTTGGCGCTGATGAAATAGTCCCGGCGCAGGGCGCCTGAATCGACGTAGAAGACTTTTGCGTTCCAGGCTTTTTGCCGGTCGTCGTAGCTCATCGGCATCGTCAGGAAGTACGAGGCCTGGCCTTGGCCCGTCGGCGCATAGTGTTCGTCGAGGTAGAGCTTGCCGTCGACCGGGGATGCAGTCAGTTCTGCGCATTCCTGGGCGGTGCAGGGCCGGACCTTTTCGAAAAAGGCTCGTTTCCCGTCGCAGTCCGAAAGTGTCAGCAAGAGTGGGGTCTGGTCATCGATCAGTTGCTGGATTTCTTCCAGGGCCTGACCGAAGGACTCCGTGGGGATGCCTGAGGATTCAGGCGTGAGGTAAACCTCGTTGCTGCCGCAACGATGGGCGCTGGAAAGCTCCAGCAGCACGGCGCGCCGCAACTCGGGTTGTTGTTTCGAGTCCTTGGCAATGTAGCTGGCGTCGCTGTCCATGCTGACGATGACCGTTGGATGGTCGGGGTGAGGTGTGGCGTTGAGTGCGAGAGGGAGGGTGAGTGTGAGCACCGCAGCGCTCAACAACTTCCACTGTCTGAACGGCATCCTGCTGTTTCCATATGATTGTCCGAGGGGGCGGATCATATAGCCTGGGTGCCATTAAGCAAAAACATCCGGGCACAAAAAAGCCCCGCTTTGAGGGCGGGGCTTTTTACTGTTTCAGTACAAGTTAGATAACTTGAACTTCTTCAGCTTGCATGCCTTTCTGACCGCGGGTAGCGATGAAAGAAACCTGTTGGCCTTCTTTCAGGCTTTTGAAGCCGTCGGATTGGATAGCTTTGAAGTGTACGAACAGGTCGTCACCGGATTGTGGAGTGATGAAGCCGAAGCCTTTTTCATCGTTGAACCACTTAACGGTACCGGTTTGGCGATTAGACATGGTGTATCTCCTTGGACAAAGTTAACTGCGACTCAGGAAAAGCCCTGGCCGAGACTGAGTGCAAAGAGCAGGAAAAATTCTTGGAGATGGTTGGATCGAAATTCAACATCGTGTAGAGATTCTCAGTGACACAAGCAGCACAGTGGCGCCACCTTAACCCTTTTTCCGGAACCTGCCAATGTTCTTTGCGAAGGATTCGCGCTTTTAGTGACTGGCGGTGCCGTACATACCCTCCAGCCCGCAAGTATTGCGGCTTTCAGCGAGAAAAGCGGCCCAGACTTTGAACCCGCAGGCGCACCCCGGTAAGATGCCGGACAGAATTTTTCCACCTCGCTATTTCAGGACACCCGCCATGAGCATCAAATCGGACAAGTGGATTCGCCGCATGGCGCAAGAACACGGCATGATCGAACCTTTCGTGGAGCGCCAGGTGCGTGGCGAAGGCTCGGATCGGCTGATTTCCTTCGGTGTCTCGAGCTACGGCTACGATGTGCGTTGCGCCGATGAGTTCAAGGTGTTCACCAACATCAATTCGGCCACCGTCGATCCGAAAAACTTCGACGCCGGCAGCTTCGTCGACATCAAGAGCGACGTGTGCATCATTCCGCCGAACTCCTTCGCCCTGGCCCGCACCGTCGAGTACTTCCGTATTCCGCGCAACGTGCTGACCATCTGCCTGGGCAAAAGCACCTACGCCCGTTGCGGCATCATCGTCAACGTCACTCCCCTCGAACCTGAGTGGGAAGGCCACGTGACCCTGGAGTTCTCCAACACCACCACCTTGCCGGCGAAGATCTATGCCAACGAAGGCGTGGCGCAGATGCTGTTCCTGGAGTCCGACGAAGAGTGCGAAGTGTCCTACAAGGACCGCGGCGGCAAATACCAGGGCCAGCGTGGCGTGACCCTGCCGCGTACCTGATCTGACGAATAGCGGGAATTCCTCAGCGGGCAGATACTCTAACCAGAGGACTGCCCCGGTTTGCGCACAGCGGATCGTGCATAGCTCAGGAGTGCCCCATGAAGATCGATCCGCTTATAAGCGCCACACTTGCCAGACTTGAGCCCAATCAGGTCGGCGTCCTGGCCTGGTCACTGCTGGCGCACCCCAGCGCGGCAGGTGGCATTCCCGGTCAGCCCGACCCGGACACCCCGCAACCCTCCGAGCCGAGCGAACCTGGCGAGCCGACCCTGCCGGACGAACCTCCTCCCGCTCCTGTCGCCTGATTGACGCCACCCCACAAAAAAGGCCAGCCCGCCCGGTTCCATCGAGGTCCCGGCGGGCTGGCCTTCGTCTATAGAGGTGCCTGGCCTACTTCAGGTTACCGCTGAGGAACTGCTTCAGGCGCTCGCTCTTCGGATTGCCCAGCACCTCTTCCGGCGCGCCTTCCTCTTCCACCAGGCCCTTGTGCAGGAACAGCACCTGGCTCGACACCTTGCGGGCGAAACTCATTTCATGGGTGACCATGATCATGGTCCGTCCTTCTTCGGCCAGGCCCTGGATCACCTTGAGCACTTCGCCCACCAGTTCCGGGTCGAGGGCCGAGGTGGGTTCGTCGAACAGCATCACTTCCGGCTCCATCGCCAGGGCCCGGGCAATCGCCACCCGCTGTTGCTGGCCGCCAGAGAGAAAGGCCGGGTACTGGTCGGCCACCCGGGGGAGCAGGCCGACCTTGTCCAGATAACGCCGGGCGCGCTCCTCGGCGTCCTTCTTGCTGACGCCCAGCACCCGACGCGGGGCCATGGTGATGTTCTCCAGCACCGTCATGTGGCTCCACAGGTTGAAATGCTGGAACACCATGGCCAGGCGCGTGCGAATCCGTTGCAGCTCGTCGGCATCGGCCACGTGCATGCCGTGGCGGTCCTTGACCATGCGGATCTGCTGGCCGTCCAGGCTCATGGCGCCATCGTCCGGGGTTTCCAGGAAGTTGATGCAGCGCAGAAAGGTGCTTTTGCCCGAGCCGCTGGCGCCGATCAGGCTGATGACGTCGCCGGTCTTCGCCTTGAGCGAAACACCTTTGAGCACTTCATTGTCGCCGTAGCATTTATGCAGGCCTTCAATGGTCAGTTTGTACATGGGGCATGCATCCTCAAGGCGAAAGTAGGTAGCCGCTGCGATAGGCTTCGCGGCCGGCGACATGGGCGATCACCATGCCGGCCGTGGCCATGCGGCGCAGCGAGCGGGCGTAGAGCAGGCCGGCACAGCTGCAATGAATGGGGGTGACGCGGTCATTGATCGGGTCGATGACTTCGGCCACCTGTTGTCCGGCTTCCAGGTATTCCCCGGGCAGGGCGGTGAACACCAGCAGGCCGCCCACGGGCGTGGCCACCGGCTCCACGCCGGCCAGCGGCGTGGCCGGGTAGGGCAGCTCGGGCATGGGCGGCGCCTCGCCGGCGATGGCGCCGAAATGGGTCAGGTAATCCAGTATGGCCTGGCAATCCAGGCTGGCCAGGCCATGGTTGACATCGCCCTGGCCGCGCAGCTCGACGGTGACCGAGAAGCAGCCCTGGGGAATGACGAACCGCTCACCGAAACGCTGCTGCAATTGCCACCAGAGCAGGGTGAAACATTCATCGAACGACTGCCCGCCGGAGTCGGTGGCCAGCAGGCAAGCTTGCGAGCCGATATAGCGGGCCAAAGGCTCGACCTGCGGCCAGGCCTCGGGCGTGGTGTACAGATGGGCCACGGCTTCGAAATCGCAGTGCAGGTCCAGCACCATGTCCGCGTCGCAGGCCAGGCGCTGCAGGGTCAGGCGCTGGGATTGCAACTGGGTGCCGGCGGTCTGCCGAGCCAGGGCATCGCGCAGGCTGGCGCGGATGATTTCGCGGTTGTGCCGTGGGTCGTCGCCCAGCTGGCCTTCGATGTCGTTGCCGACCTCTTCGCCAAGGTCGAGGAACCAGCGATTGAAGTTCTGCCCGCTTTCCAGCTCGTAGCGGCCCAGCGGCACGTCCATCAACACCTGTTCCAGGCCGGCCGGGTTGGCCACCGGTACCAGGACGATCTCACTGCGCAGGCGGCCCTGGGCCTCCAGTTCCGCCAGGCGTGCCTTGAGGTGCCAGGCCACGAGCATGCCGGGCAGTTCATCGGCGTGCAGCGACGATTGGATGTAGATCTTGCCTTCGGCCCGCTCGGGGCCGAAGTGAAAGCTGTGGATCTGGCGCGAGGTCCCCGGCAGCGGGGCGAGCAGATCATGGGTCAGATGGCGCATGGATGATGATTTGCCTTGTTCTAGTGAGTCGGCCCGAGGAAGGCCAGCCAGCGGCGTTCGGCGAGGCGGAACAGGCCGACCAGGGCGAAGGTCACGGTGAGGTAGATCAGCGCGGCGATGCCAAAGGACTCGAAGGTCATGAAGGTGGCCGAGTTGGCGTCGCGGGCGACTTTCAGCACATCCGGGATGGTCGCGGTGAAGGCCACGGTGGTCGAGTGCAGCATCAGGATCACTTCGTTGCTGTAGTAGGGCAACGAGCGGCGCAGGGCCGAGGGCATGATCACGTAGGCGTACAGTTTCCAGCCGCTGAGGCCGTAGGCCTTGGCCGCCTCGACCTCGCCGTGGGCCATGCTGCGGATCGCCCCGGCGAAAATCTCCGTGGTGTAGGCGCAGGTGTTCAGGGCGAAGGCGAGGATGGTGCAGTTCATCGCGTCGCGAAAGAACGCATCGAGCATGGGCTGGGCGCGGATCGCGGCGATGCTGTAGATCCCGGTGTAGCAGATCAGCAGCTGGATATAGAGCGGCGTGCCGCGAAACAGGTAGGTATAGAACTCCACCGGCCAGCGTATGTAGAGCTTGGGCGAGACCCGGGCGATAGACAGCGGGATCGACACCAGGAAACCGATGAAGATTGAGGCGCTGAGCAGCCACATCGTCATGGCCAGGCCGGTGACGTTGTAGCCGTCGCTGTAGAGGAAGGGTTTCCAGTATTCCTGCAGGAGCTCGATCATCGCACCGCCTCCCGCGAGCCCGCGGCATAACGGCGTTCGAGCCAGCGCAGGACGATGTTGGAGGCGCTGGTGATGACCAGGTAGATCAAGGCTGCCAGCACCAGGAAGTAGAACAGCTGATAGGTGCTCTTGCCGGCATCCTGGGCCGCCTTGACCAGGTCGGCCAGGCCGATGATCGACACCAGCGCGGTGGCCTTGAGCATCACCATCCAGTTATTGCCGATACCCGGCAGGGCAAAACGCATCATCTGCGGAAACACCACGAAGCGAAAACGCTGGCCGCGCTTGAGGCCGTAGGCGGTGGCGGCTTCTATCTGCCCGCGCGGCACGGCGAGGATGGCGCCACGGAAGGTTTCGGTGAAGTACGCCCCATAAATGAAGCCCAGGGTGATGACCCCGGCGCTGAACGGGTCGATCTCGATGTATTCCCATTCCATGAAGTTGGTGAAGGTGGTCAGCCAGGTTTGCAAGCTGTAGAAAATCAACAGCATCAGCACCAGGTCCGGTACGCCGCGGATCAGCGTGGTGTAGAGCTGGGCCGGCAGGCGCAGCAGGCCCAGCCGCGAGAGTTTGGCGCTGGCGCCGATCAGGCCGAGCAGGACACTGAGTAACAGCGACAATACCGAGAGTTTGATGGTCATCCAGGTGCCTTCCAGCAACAACGGACCGAACCCCTTGAGGCTGAAGGCGGAAAGCCCAAGGGTTTGCAGAAGTTCTTCGAACATAAATCAGAGACCTGTGGCGATAAAAAAGGCGCCCATCGAGGATGGGCGCCAGGACCTTATTTACCGCTGTAGAGATTCAGATCGCCAAAGTGCTTTTTCTGAATGGTGGCGTAGGTGCCATCGTCGTGTAACGCTTTGATACCTTTATCCAGAAGGGCCTTGAGCTCTTTGTTACCTTTGGAGATACCGATAGCTGTCTTGGACGGCAGCAGCGGGCTGTCCACTGGTTTGCTCACCTCGTAGTCGGCGCCCTGTGGCGACTTCAGGAAGCCCAGTTCGGCTTGCAGCATGTCCTGGATCGACGCATCGAGACGCCCGGAAATCAGGTCGGCATACACCTGGTCCTGGTTCTGATAGGCCTGGGTCTTCACCCCGGCCTTGTCCAGCACGGCCTTGGCGTAGGCTTCCTGGATGGTGCCTTGTTCGTAGCCGACGGTCTTGCCCTTGAGCGAGGCGGTGTCTTCGGTCAGGCCGGAACCTTTCTTGAACACGAAGGAAGTCGGGCCGGAGAACAGTTCATTGGAGAAGTCGATGACTTTCTCACGGGCCGGAGTGACGGTCATGGATGAGATCACACCGTCGAATTTATTGGCTTTGAGGCCCGGGATCATGCCGTCGAAGTCGCTTTCGACCCATTTGCACTTGACCTTCAGTTCGGCACAGATGGCGTTGCCCAGATCGATGTCGAAGCCGACCAGGCTGCCATCGGCGGCCTTGGATTCAAAAGGTGCGTAGGACGGGTCAACGCCGAAGCGCAGTTCCTTGTATTCCTTGGCCAGCGCGGAACCGGCGGCCATGCAGAGAGCCAGTGCAGAAAGGGTCAGCAATGCTTTTTTCATTATTAAATCCCTAAAAACCAATATGAGCGCTTGTGGCGCATTAGTACTGTTACTGCAACGCGTCAGACTTAATGAAAGTAGCAATTTCCGAACCAGAGTCCCGAACAAGTGTTTTAAAAGGTGGTGCGAGAGCCTGCCGTGTGTCGGTCGCGCCCCAAAAAAGAGCGTGCGGGAAGCCTTGCATCAATAGGGCGCGAGGGAGATTTCAAGCAGGAAGGGGCGCGGCTGCCGGGAGTGTGGCAAGGCGGGATCAGCGAGGGGGTTGAAGCGCTACAGGGCTCAAGCCCGCCCCTTGTGCAGAGGGGCGGGCTGGCCGGTGTTACTTGCCTGGCACCAGGGTCAGGCGGGTCTTGCCGTAGAGGCGGTCGAAGTTCTGCGTTTGCAGCGGCAGGTTCAGGTACTGGCCCTTGAGCCAGGCATCGATGCCGTTCAGGTAGTTCGGGCTGGCCGGGTTGCCGGATTGGCCGCTGCTGTTCAGGACGCTCAGCGGTTCGCTCTGGCTGAAGTCGACGATCAGGCGCAGCGCCGGAGCCTCGGTCACATTGAAGTCCTGGCCCCAGCGGTACGGCGAACTGTTCAGGGTGCTGTGATCGCCACCGGCCTGCAGCGGCCCGCGAACGACCTGGCCATTGGCGTTCTTCCAGTTGTAGCTGTGCAGCTTGCCCCACTGCCAGGCCTTGCGGTCGCCACCCAGCTGGCTTTCACCGGCGCTGATGGCGGTGGCCAGGCTGCGGGCGAGGATCGCCGGCTTGTCTTCTTTCTGCGGGGTGCGGCTGTCATCCCAGAACGGGCTGTCTTCCTGGCCCAGCAGGTGGTCGGCCTGGGCCGAGTAGGACAGCGCGCCGTTGGCCACCAGGGCTTTCCAGGCCGGGCTGTCTTCCTGGCCCAGTTTGTCGAGGAAGATCTGCCGGGCGCTTTCCTGCAGGAACAGCTCATAGATCGCCGCATCGGCCGACACCGGGCTGAGTTTGCCATCGAACGCCATCAGGCGGCTGTAGGCCTCGCGGGCCTTGCTGCGCTCTGCTTCGGGGAGGGCGTCGATGGCCTTCTTCAGGGGCTGCGCTATGCCGGGGGCTTCGAACATCTTCTTCAGCTTGGCGGCGAAGGTGGTGGTCTGGTCGTACTGCATGGCGATCATGCTGCGGCCGTCGTGCTTGCCGCTGCCGGCCAGTTCGGCCAGGCGCTCGCCGCGCTCGGGGTAGTACCAGGAGTTGGACAGCTGCATGCCATAACCGTGGGGGATGATCCGTTGGTTGGCGATGCCCAGCCAGCCCTGGGCCGGGTCCTGGTCATAGGGGTGGAGCATTGGGTCGGCATAACCGTCCCAATCGTAACGGCCTTCCCAGCCCGGCGACGGCAGCAGGCCTTCGCCTTCACGGCGGTTGGGGAAGCGGCCAGTAACCTGCCAGCCGATATTGCTGGCATCGGCGAACAGCATGTTCAGGCCGATGGCGCGGATCTCGCGGCTGGCGTCGGAAGCCCGCTCCACGTTCTGCGCCCGCGACAGCTCGAAAAACGCATCCAGGCTCTTGTCGTCCTTGAGGTCCGGCTGCTGCAGGGCCAGGCCGTAGCCGCCGCTCAGGTTGCTGGCGCTGTTGAGCAGGGCGCCGTGACGGGTTTCATAGACCGCCTCGCGAATCGGCCGCTGGCCTTTGACGAAGTAGGTTTCGTTGCGCACCACGGCCGGCAGCCATTTGCCGTTGGCTTCGTAATACAACGCATTGCCCTGGCGCTTGAGTTTCTCCAGGAACAGGTCCTGGTTGTCGCCGGCGACCGAGGTCATGCTCCAGGCCACCTTGCCGTTGAAGCCCTGGACGATCATCGGCAGGCCGGCGATCGAAGCACCCGCGGCCTGGTACTTGGGCGCGCGGATCTGCACCAGGTTCCACGCCGGCGAGTGGCTGTCGGCGGCCAGCAGGCTTCTGCCGCCGCGGCTGCGCTGGGGAGCGATGGCCCAGTTGCTGGCGCCGGCGACGCTCAGCGGGTTGAGTTCGCCGAGCTTGCCGGCGGCGGAGCTGATTTCGCTCAGGCCCGGGACATTCAGGTTGAGGCCCTTGAGTTTGTCGCTCTCGGCCAGCGGCAGCGCTTCATCCGGGTAGCTCGGGGTCAGCCAGGCGAGCTTGTCGGCACCGACTTTCTGCGCCAGCACCAGGGCGTTGATTTCTTCCGGCAGGTTGGCCGACTGGCTGAAGTTCAGCAGGCAGAAGATCAGCGCCGAGTCTTCCGGTTTCCAGTATTCGGGCTTGTAGCCGGTGGCGGCCAGGTCCGGCGGCAGCTTGTCGCGGTAACGGAACAGGTAGGCGTTGACCCCGCGGGCGTAGACCTCGAAGAAGCGCTTGATCCGCGGGGACGAGGCTTTATACAGCT
Organism: Pseudomonas sp. GW460-12-10-14-TSB1; assembly: GCF_017349775.1. Lineage (NCBI taxonomy): Bacteria > Pseudomonadati > Pseudomonadota > Gammaproteobacteria > Pseudomonadales > Pseudomonadaceae > Pseudomonas > Pseudomonas sp. GW460-12-10-14-TSB1. The sequence goes on along the minus strand of NZ_JACNAC010000019.1, from coordinate 73,047 downwards.
CGCCGGCACTGTTCTTCAGGTTGACCGCGCGCATGTAGCGGTCGACGTCCAGCACATCGGCACCGGACATCTCGGCCAGCCGGCCCTGGGCCAACAGGCGCAGGGTCACCATCTGGTTGATCCGGTCGCTGGCGTGCACGTAACCCAGGGCGAACAGCGCATCGTGGAAGGTGCTGCTTTCGATCAGCGGCATGCCCATGGCATTGCGTCGCACCGAAACGTTCTGGGCCAGGCCCTTGAGCGGTTGCACGCCGGAAGTCGGCGGCAGGCTGTCCTGGGTGTTCCATGACTGGCAACCGGCCAGGCTGAGAACGCCGGCCACTGCCGCGGCAACGCCGAACCGGGGAAGAAAAAGTGAGAGGGCTGGCGAGGCCATGGCAAAGCTCCTGCGGGGGGTAGCGTCGATAAAGGCGCTACGTTAGTGAGCAGGCGAGTGCCGCGCAAGCGGGGGCTGAGAGTATTTCTGCGTTGCCGGACAAATAGTCCGCGCCGGCCGTTCGGTGGCTGCCCGAAACAGAGCAGCCACCGCTGTTTGCCGGCCGGCAGTGGGCTATCGGGCCTCAGGATTTGGGTGGGTTGATCCGTGCGGCGATGGCGTAGGCGCGCGCGGTCGTCGGGCGATCGAGGATGCGGTTGAACCAGCGGTGCAGGTTGGGGAAGTCTTCCAGGTTCTGGCTTTGCCACTTGTGGGAGACGACCCACGGATAGATCGCCATGTCGGCGATGCTGTATTCGCTGCCGGCGACGAAATCGCGATCCGCCAGGCGTCGGTCCAGCACCCCGTACAACCGCGCGGTTTCATCGACGTAGCGTTTGATCGCGTAAGGGATCTTCTCCGGGGCGAACTGGCTGAAATGGTGGTTTTGCCCGGCCATCGGTCCCAGGCCGCCCATCTGCCAGAACAGCCATTGCAGGGCTTCCTGGCGGCCACGCAGGTCCTTGGGCAGGAACTGCCCGGTCTTTTCCGCCAGGTACAGCAGAATGGCCCCGGACTCGAACAGTGACAGAGGCGCGCCGCCGTCGGCCGGCTGATGGTCGACGATGGCGGGGATCCGGTTGTTCGGTGCGATCTTCAGGAAGTCGGGCTTGAACTGCTCGCCCTGGCCAATGTTGACCGGGTGCACGCTGTAGGGCAGGCCGGTTTCCTCGAGGAACAGGGAAATCTTGTGGCCGTTGGGGGTGGTCCAGTAATACAGGTCGATCATGGAACTCTCCAGGTAAACGAAGGACATTCTGGTACGGATAGCCAACAGCGGTATTCGGTCGTCCGGTCTACGTTCGACGGCTTGCCTGTCTGGAGAGGTGATGTTGAAGTGCGTGGAATTCAATGACCCAGCGTGAGAAAAGTCAGCATGGAGCTTCAGACCAATACAGCGCTGATCCTGATCGATCAGCAACAGGGCATCCTGCATCCCAGGCTTGGGCGGCGTAACAACCCCCAGGCCGAGGAGCGCATCGCCGAGTTGCTGGTTTACTGGCGCCAGACGGCGCGGCCGCTGATCCATGTGCAGCACCTGTCCCGCAGCGAGCAGTCGGTGTTCTGGCCGGGGCAGTCGGGAGTGGAATTTCAGCAGCGGTTCATGCCGCAGGGCGCTGAGGCGGTGATTCAGAAGCAAGTACCGGACGCCTTCTGCGCCACGACCCTGGAGGCCGATTTACGCAAGGCCGGGATCGGCCAGTTGGTAATCGTCGGCGTGGCGACGAACAACTCGGTGGAAGCGACGGCGCGGACCGCCGGCAATCTGGGGTTCGATACCTGGGTGGTGGAAGACGCCTGCTACACCTTCGACAAGGCCGACTTTTTCGGCCAGGCCCGCAGCGCCGAGGAGGTGCATGCCATGTCGCTGGGCAACCTGCATGGCGAGTATGCGACGGTGATCGATTCGAGACAGATCCTGCAACGCGATCTGTAGGAGCAAGGGGGGCGCCCAGCTCTTGCTCGCGATGAGATCAGCTCGATTACATTGATGCACCGAGTCGTCCGTATCGCGAGCAAGCTTCGCTCCTACATGCAGGGCGAGACAAAGGCCGGGCGTTACGGCATCAGGCGCCGTGGCACTTCTTGAATTTCTTGCTGCTGCCGCATGGGCAAGGGTCGTTGCGGCCGACATCTTTCAAGGCGTTGCGCACCGGCTCCTGGTGAGCGTGGTTGCAATGCGGACCGTGAACATGGCCGTGGTCGTGATCGTGGTGGTCATGATCGTGGTTGCAGTCAGGGCCATGGACATGGGGTTGCTGGGTCATCGAGGTTGCTCCGGAATAAAATCGGCGGGAATTATCTCGCCTTTGCGCGTCAGGTGCACGTCATGGCCGATGAATAATCCGGTTTCCAGCAAGCCTTCCAGACGATAGGGGATCGGTTGCTGCGGTTCCTTCAGCCATTTCACCACCTGGCGTATCTGCGGCCACAGGTTGGTGCGCACGGGCACCTGGAAGTAGGCACTGTGCTTGGGGCCGATGGTGAACCAGTGTTCATGCTCACCCTCCGCCAGCAACACGTCGCCGAGATGAACCCGGTATTCCAGGGCGCGAACAGTCAGGTCGGCATCGTTGGGGTTGTCGACCCGAAAGTGCAGGCGCAAGCGCTGCTCCAGCAAATTCGCCTTGATCACCTCGACCTTGACCAGGTGCACCTGCGGGTCGAGGGTGTCGTCGACGAACCACGAGGCGCAGCCCGAAAGCGCCAGCACCGTGAGCAGTCCGAAGGTCCGTAGTGCGCGCAACTGAACGACCATGGGGGTTACTCCGTTTGAACTCCCAGTCTAGCAACCGCGGAGCGCACGCGAGGACAGGCTCAGGGTCGGGGATTCAGCTGGCGAAGTAGCTGGCGCAGCACTTCTTGAATTTCTGCCCGCTGGCGCAGGGGCAGGCATCGTTGCGGCCGGCCTTGAGTTGCACGGTCGGGTCGATGAAATACCAGTGCCCGCTGTTCTGCACGAAGGATGAGCGTTCGCGATGGCTGTGTTCGCCAGAGTTGTCGTGCCAGCGTGCGGTGAAGGTGACGAAGGCGTGCTCCGGCTGGCCGCCGAAGACTTCCGAGCTTTCGACTTCCAGGCCCAGCCAGGTGCTTTGCGCGCTCCAGTCGCTGATGGACTGGCGGTCCAGGCCGTTCTGTTGCGCCGGTAGCGTGGTGCTCACCAGGTAATCCACCAGGCCCAGCACGTAGGCGCTGTAGCGCGAGCGCATCAGGGCTTCGGCGCAGGGCGCGGGGTGGCCGGCGTGGTAGTGGCCGCAGCAGGCGTCCAGCAGGTTGCCGCTGCCGCAGGGACAAATAGAGGTACTCATCGCATTACCACCAGTACTTTCCGAAGTTTTCCGGGTTCGCCCAGAACCTGGAGTTGAGCCAGTCGGGCACTTGTTTGTATTCAAGCAGATCGTAGGTGAACAGGGTCAGGACCTGTTCGTCGCGCTGGAAACGTTCGCTGGCCTGCAGGGCCAGGGAGAAAAAGTCGGTTTCTTTCCAGCCGCAGGCATTCAGGTCGGCCAATACCGCGATGCGGCTGGCGTTGAGATTGCGGATGCCGCCGAGCAGGTTCAGGCCGTCGCGCTTGGGCAGATGCTCCAGGCAATCGACCGCCAGCGCCAGGTCGAAACGACGCGCCGCCAGTTCCGCCGGCAAGGGGCCGGGTGCGGCCTGGGCGATGGCGGTTTCGGGGTGCGCCTGGCGAAACGCCTCCAGGGCCGGAAACCCGCTGGCACCGATCAGCAGCAGCTGTTGCGGGGCGTAGCGGTCGAGCAGGGCGGCCAGGGCCTGCTGGGGCGTGCGCGAAGAAATACCTGCGGTCATCGAAGTTCCTCAATCTTTGAGTGGCAAAGACTAGCCTGCCCGGACCCGCGGGCCTAGAGCCGTTTTGTCTGAAATGACAGCCGTTCCTGGGCAAATCCAGGGAGAAAGCCCGCCGGCCTCATGCTGGCGGAGATTTAAAGCCAGGTCTTTACTCCCCCAATCGGTTCTAAGCCGATTCCCTCAGGAGATAACTAGATGAGCATAGTTCGGACAGCATTACCCTTGGTTCTGCTAACCAGTGTGTTGACTGGTTGCGCAGGTTTGCAGAAAACCGATTGGCCGACCTGCGCCGCTTACGGGGGCGTCGGCGGGGCCGCGTTGGGCGCAATCGAAAGTTCGTCCTGGGCAGGCTACGGCGCCTTGCTGGGTGCGGGCGTCGCGGCCGGTTATTGCTGGGTGCACGGTGATGGCGACGAAGACGGCGATGGCGTGCCGGACAGTCGCGACAAGTGCCCTGGTACGCCTAAAGGCGTGCAGGTGGACGCCAACGGTTGCCCGCCAGAGCCTGTAGCCGTGGTCGAGGAAGTGGTGGTGGTCAAGGAAGAGACCATTGTCATCCGTGACGTGCACTTCGAATTCGACTCCGCCAAATTGACCGCCGCCGACAAAACCAAGCTCGACACCATCGCCACACGCCTGAAACAGGAAGCCCCGAGTGCGCAACTGCGGGTGACCGGGCACACCGACAGCGTGGGCAGCGATGCCTACAACCAGCGCCTCTCGGAAAAACGCGCGCGTTCGGTGACCGAGTACCTGATCAGCGCGGGCGTACCGCGCAGCAGTTTCGTTTCGGTAGCCGGTGCGGGCGAGAGCCAGCCGGTCGCGGATAACAAGACTGCCGACGGCCGGGCGATGAACCGTCGCACGGAAATCAAAATCAACCGCTGATTGCCTGGCGTGCTTGCCTGGCATGGGCGGCTTGTGCAGCCGCCCATGCGGGTCTTTACTCCTGTGTGACCGGTATGGGCCGGTGACACAGGAGCATTCATGATGAGTCTTCTCTCGCGAGCCGCCTTGCCGGTTCTACTGCTCGGCAGCCTGCTCACAGGTTGTGCTACCCACAGCGACGGCACTGCCCCCCTCAACCAGCGTACGTGGCCAATCTGCAGCCTGCTCGGCGGCCTGGTGGGCGGCGGTCTGGGTGCCATTGAAAGCGGTGGCTGGGCTGCGGGTGGCGCGGCACTGGGCCTGGTGACCGGCGGCTTGATCTGCTATGCCCAGGATGGCGACAAGGACGATGACGGCGTGTTCGACCGCCGTGACCGTTGCCCGGACACCCCGGCCAATACCCCGGTCGACAACCGTGGCTGCCCGCTGCCGCAATACCCGGCCGCACCGGCAGTCGAGCCAGCGGCGCAATCTGAGGTGATCACCCTCAGCGATCAGGGCGATGTGCTGTTCGCCTTCGATTCGGCGGAGCTGACACCCGAAGCTCAAAACCAGCTGCAAGGGCTGCTGGCCAAGCTTCAGGGTGCCGACGTGCAGAGCATCAAGGTGGTCGGCCACACCGACAGCCAGGGGACGGATGAATACAACCAGAAACTCTCCGAACGACGCGCCAGCAGCGTCGTCGCATTCCTCCTGAGCCAGGGTCTGGCGCCGGACAAACTGACCAGCCAGGGCAAGGGCGAGAGCGAGCCGGTCGCCGATAACGCCACCGAAGAAGGGCGGGCGCAGAACCGTCGGGTGGAGCTGCACATTCAGCGTTGATCCTCGGCGTCGGGGCGGCGAAGGTCGCCGATCCGGCGGCTTGGCAGGGGGCGGCGGGAGAATTTTCGCCGCCCTCTGGCTTATCCCTCGCCGAAGTCGTTACTGTGCGCGCAAAGAAAAACTCGCAAAGGGGGGCATATGAAGGTGTTTTGGGGGCTGGGCAAGTTGTTGACGCTGCTGTTCTGGTTGCTGGTGCTGGTCAATCTGGTCAGCCCGCTGATCAATCCGATTCATCTGTTGATCAATCTGGCCGGCAGCCTGTTGCTGCTGACCCACCTGATGGAGCTGCTGCTGTTCAACGGTAGCCTCAAAGGTCGCGCCCACCCTTGGCGTGATCGCCTGCAGATCCTTCTGACCGGCATTTTCCACCTGCAGACCTTCAAGGCACCGAAGCCTGTGGAGGTCGGCCATGCGTAAGCTCTGTCTGCTCGCGCTACTGTGCAGCCCGCTGGTCCAGGCCCAGGTGGTGACAGTCGAGACCAACTCCCTGATGCGCCTGCCCAACACTACCAGCAGCCTGCAACTGGAACGCCTGGAAGTGGCCGATTATGGCACCTTGCTGATTCCGTCCACAGTCGCCGAGGTCAAGGTCGGCGAGTTGCGTCTGGGGCGTGAAGCGCGGATCGCTATCGTTCCCGCTGAACAAAGCTTGCTGCTGAACGTCGACCATGCCGACCTGGAGGCTGGCAGCCAGATCACCTCCCGCGGGGCTCCGGGGACTTATGAGAAAGCGGCCAAACCCGGGCGCAACCTGACTCTGCGCATCACCTCGCTGCAGGCCGGGGAACTCTCGGTGGATGCCCGCGGCGGCACCGGCGCGCCGGGTTATGTCGGCCTCGATGGTGCCAACGGCGAGGAGCCGGGTTGCACCTGGGGCCAGGCCGGGCGTGGCGCCGATGGCGACAACGGCGGTGACGGCCAGCCGGGCGCGGCGGGTGCCCAGGTACGGGTCGAGCTGCCGCGGGATTACCCGGCGGAGCAGATCAAGGTCTGGGTCGATGGTGGGGCCGGCGGTGTGGCCGGTGCGGGCGGTAAGCCCGGGGCCGGCGGCAAGTCCAAGGGCTGCTTCGTCTATCGTGCCGACGGTGGCAAGAGCGGCCGTCCTGGCGCCGAAGGCCATCCAGGGGCGGCAGGCCCCGCGGGTTCGGTCACGGTACAGCGCCTGTAAACAGTCCTTAAATAGGCGGCGCTGATTCCAGCGCCATCGCGGGCAAGTCGGATCGCCGCCCGCTCGCTCCTACAGTCAACGCCGTCTGTAGGAGCGAGGCTTGCCCGCGATGCTTTTTACCGGCGTCTGTCTCAGAACATCGGCCGAGCCGCCGCCACGGCCACCAGCAACAGACCAATGATCAGATTGATCCCCACCAATTTCCGAATATTGCCCAGGGTCGTGGCCCCCGTCGGCCAGTCCTCATCCGCCACCGCCTGACGCAGCGTTGGCAGCTGCAACGACTGAATCCGGATAAACAGCGCGGTCATCACTACATATAGGCCCATCATCACCTGCACATAACGCGGCGCGGTCTCGAAGCCGCTGAAACGCAGGTGGATCAGGCCGACGCCGCTGATCGGCAACAATACCACCGCCACCCAGACCCAGACGAAAAACCGTGGGAACACTTCGGCCCACAGCTTCAACCGCGCCGGCCCCTCAAGGGCGGCCACCGCCGCGGGACGCAGCACCATCCAGGCGAAAAACATGCCGCCGACCCAGACCAGGGCGGCCAGGACATGCAGGGTGTAGGCAAGGGCAAAGGCTGTCATTCGGGTACTCCGTTCTGCGCGGGATGAATTAGCGGGGTATGATAGCGGCCGATCCGAACCACTGAAAATTTATCCAGCGTTTCTTGCGCCCGAAGAACCATGATCAGCAACGAACTCAAAACCACGATCCAGGGCGCCTACTCGCGTTTTCTCGAAGCCAAGAGCCTGAAACCGCGTTACGGCCAGCGCCTGATGATCGCCGAAGTGGCCAAGGTCCTGGGCGATGTCGACACCGATGACGAAGGCCGGCGTTCCGGCGACCCGGCCGTGGTGGCCGTGGAAGCCGGCACCGGTACCGGCAAGACCGTGGCCTACAGCCTGGCCGCGATCCCGACCGCCAAGGCCGCCGGCAAGCGCCTGGTGATCGCCACCGCCACCGTCGCCCTGCAGGAGCAGATCGTCTACAAGGACCTGCCCGACCTGATGCGCAACAGCGGGTTGAATTTCACCTTCTCCCTGGCCAAGGGTCGTGGCCGCTACATGTGCCTGTCCAAGCTCGACATGCTGCTGCAGGAAGGCCACGCGCAAACCGCCACCGCCCAGCTGTTCGAAGAAGAAGGCTTCAAGATCGAGGTCGACGAGGCCAGCCAGAAGCTGTTCACCAGCATGATCGAGAAGCTCGCCGGCAATAAATGGGACGGTGACCGCGACAGCTGGCCCACCGCCCTGGAAGACGCCGACTGGGCGCGCCTGACCACCGATCACAGCCAGTGCACCAACCGCCATTGCCCGAACTTCGGCCAGTGCGCCTTCTACAAGGCCCGCGAAGGCATGGGCAAGGTCGACGTGATCGTCACCAACCACGACATGGTCCTGGCCGACCTGGCCCTGGGCGGTGGCGCGGTGTTGCCGGACCCGCGTGACACCCTCTATGTGTTCGACGAAGGCCACCACCTGCCGGACAAGGCCATCGGCCACTTCGCCCACTACACCCGTCTGCGTTCCACCGCTGACTGGCTGGAACAGACCGCCAAGAACCTCACCAAGCTGCTGGCCCAGCACCCGCTGCCGGGCGACCTGGGCAAGTTGATCGAACAGGTGCCGGAGCTGGCGCGGGAGATCAAGACCCAGCAGCAGTTCATGTTCACCGCCTGCGAACAGCTGGCCGACTTCAAGACCGGCGAAGACATGGAAGGCCGCGAGCGGCCGCGCCATCGTTTCGTCGGCGGGTTGATCCCCGACCATATGCGGGAAATGGGCATCGAGCTGAAGAAAGGTTTTTCGCGCCTGACCGACCTGTTCACCCGCCTGACCGACCTGCTCAAGGAAGGCATGGACGGCGAGGTCAACATCGGCATCGCCAGCAACCAGGCCGAAGAGTGGTACCCGCTGTTCGGCAGCCTGTTGTCCCGGGCCTCGGGCAACTGGGAACTGTGGACCGCCTTCACCACCGAAGACCCGGAAGACAACCCGCCGATGGCGCGCTGGCTGACCCTGGCGGAAAGCGGCTCGCTGTTCGACATCGAGGTCAACGCCAGCCCGATCCTTGCCGCGGAGATGCTCCGTCGAAACCTGTGGAACGTGGCCTATGGCGCGCTCGTGACCTCCGCCACCCTGACTGCCCTGGGCACTTTCGATCGCTTCCGCATGCGTGCCGGGCTGCCGAAAAAGGCCGTGACGGCGGTGGTGCCCAGCCCCTTCCATCACGCCGACGCCGGGGTGCTGCGCGTCCCCGACCTGCACGCCGACCCACGGGATGCGCCAGCCCACACCGCGGCAATCATCCGTGACCTGCCGGAACTGGTGGAAGGCTCGCGGGGCACCCTCGTGCTGTTCTCGTCGCGCAAGCAGATGCAGGACGTGTTCGACGGCCTCGACCGCGACTGGCGCAAGCAGGTGTTCATTCAAGGCAACCTGTCGAAACAGGAAACCCTGAACAAGCACAAGGCGCGGGTCGACGGCGGCGATTCCAGCGTGCTGTTCGGCCTGGCCAGCTTCGCCGAGGGCGTGGATTTGCCTGGTGCCTACTGCGAGCACGTGGTGATCGCCAAGATCCCGTTCTCGGTGCCGGACGATCCGGTGGAGGCCGCGCTGGCCGAGTGGATCGAAGCCAGGGGCGGCAACCCGTTCATGGAAATCTCGGTGCCGGACGCCTCGCTCAAGCTGGTCCAGGCCTGCGGTCGCCTGCTGCGTACCGAACAGGACCGCGGCACCATCACCCTACTGGACCGGCGCCTGGTCACCCAGCGTTATGGCAAGGCTATCCTCAATGCGTTGCCGCCGTTCCGTCGGGAAATTTCCTGAGCACGGCCGGCCTGTGGGCCGGTCGTGTTGTCTATTGCATGTCACTGATTGCACACAGGCCGTTCATCGGCCGTTAAGGAGCACCAGGTCCCTATGATTCGCCGTTCGTTACCCGCTGTCCTTGCTCTGTTGTTCGCTACGCCGCTGCTTGCCGCGCCCACAGGGCAACAGACGCTGTTCAACTTTGTCCGGCCTGCCGACGTGGTGCAGGTAGCGACACAGGATGCCAGCCTGCCGCAAGCCAACGCGGAGCAGACAGCCGAGGGCGAAGTGCTGCGCCGGGTGACGTTCAATCCGGCGATTCAGCCAAGCCTGCGCCTGACTCCGCAGACCGGCGCCTGGGACTGGTCGCAGTCCGGGGTCATGAGCCTGCGGATCCAGAGCGCGATGAACTGGGCCCTGACCCTGTACGTGAAGATCCAGAGCAATGACGGCAAGACCCTGGTCAGCCGTATCGACCTGCCGGCTGGTCCGGCACAGACCCTGCTGGTGCCGCTGGTTGCCAGTTCGCCGCTGAGCCAGGGCATGAAGGCCGGTCCGCCGATGCCGATGACCTTCGAGGGCCAGCGCGTGCTGTTGGCCAACAGCCAAGGCGAGCTGGACCGCAGCCAGGTGGTGTCGGTGACCTTGTCCATGGATCAGCCGAAAGCCGCCCAGAGCATCCTGCTCGAGCGTTTTGGCGTGCAGGACGGCGAGGCGGTGGTCAAGGCGGCCTACGGTGGCCTGGTGGATACCTATGGCCAGTCGACCCGGGCCAAGTGGCCGGAAAAGATCGCCAGCGACGAGCAGCTCAAGGCCGCCGCGACCAAGGAACAGCTGCAACTGAAAACCTGGCTGGCCGAACGCGAGCGCACCTCGTTGGACACCTTCGGTGGCTGGAGCAACGGGCCGGCCTTCAAGGCCAGTGGTTTCTTCCGTACCGAGAAGCGCGATGGCCGCTGGTATCTGGTGACGCCCCAGGGGCATCCGTTCTATTCCCTGGGGGTCAATGCGGTCGCGGCGGAGAATAGCCAGACCTATGTCGCTGGCCGTGAATGGATGTTCGCCACACTGCCCAACGTCGGCGAGCCGCTGGCCGGTTATTACGGCGAAGGCGACAACCGCGGCGGTAACGGCGCCGATCAGGGTCGCGCCTACAACGTCGGTCGTTGGTACGACTTCTATGGCGCCAACCTGCAGCGCACCTACGGCGTACCTTGCACCCCAGGCAGCGAAACCCAGGCCGGTGTGGCGGATGCCGCCAAGGCCGACGCCCAGGAGGCCCAGGCCGGGCAGGGTAGCGAGCCGCCAGCCGCACCAGCTTGTCCGGCCGCGGCCCTGGAGCAGAAGCGCTGGGCCAGCCACACCCTGGATCGCCTGCAAGCCTGGGGTTTCAACACCATCGGCAACTGGAGCGCGCCGGCGCTGGGCCTGAACGACCGCGTGCCCTACACCTTGCCGCTGTCGATCGTCGGCGACTATGCAAGCATCAGCACCGGCACCGACTGGTGGGGCGGCATGCCCGATCCGTTCGATCCACGTTTCGCCATGGCCACCGAGCGCGCCGTGGCCATTGCCGCCCGCGATCACCGCGACGATCCATGGCTGATTGGTTACTTCGCCGACAACGAACTGGCCTGGGCCGGTCCCGGCGATGACCCCAAGTCGCGTTATGCCCTGGCCTACGGCACGTTGCGCATGACCACCGACGTGCCGGCCAAACGCGCGTTCCTCAAGCAACTGCGGGACAAGTACCGCAACCAGGAGGGCCTGTCGAAGGCCTGGGGCATCAACCTGACCGCCTGGGAGCTGATGGAAGACCCGGGGTTCGAGCCGCCTTTGCCTAGCCCGGAGCATCCGGAGATCGAAGCCGACTTCAAATATTTCCAGAAGGTCTTTGCCGACACTTACTTCAAGACCATTTCCGATTCGTTGAAGTGGCATGCGCCGAATCACTTGCTGCTGGGCGGGCGCTTCGCCATCAGCACCCCGGAGGCCGTGGCGTCCTGCGCCCAGTATTGCGATGTGTTGAGCTTCAACATGTACACCCTCAAGCCGCAGGACGGTTACGACTTTGCTCGGTTGAACACGCTGGACAAGCCGGTACTGATCACCGAGTTCAACTTCGGCTCCAGGGATCGCGGCCCGTTCTGGGGCGGCGTGACCGAGCTGGCGCGGGAGGAGGATCGCGGTCCGGCCTATGCCCAGTTCCTCAAGCAGGCGCTGAGCGAGCCGTCGATTGTTGGCGTGCACTGGTTCCAGTACCTCGATCAACCGGTCACCGGTCGTCTGCTGGACGGTGAGAACGGCCATTTCGGCCTGGTGGGCATCACCGATGTGCCGTTCCAGGGGTTTGTCGACAGCGTGCGCAAGAGCAACCTGCAGGCGCTTGAGCAGTTGGGCAAGGAAGCCGCGAAGGCCAAGGCAGAGGCCGACAAGGCTGCTGCTCATGCCGCCGACGGTGGCAAGCCAGGTCATGATGGCAAGGGCGCGGGGCAGAGCGGCAGCCATGCAGGCGGTCATTCGGGTAATGGCCATTAATCGCTGAACCAGGCCTTTAGCGTGCCGCGGGCCGGTCCGCCTCTACTCACTCGTAGGGGCTGGCCGGCCCGCGGTGCATTCAACGCCCGTCTATTTCTGAATAATTCTTCCGGCGGATCGCCGCCGGGCTCGCTTCTGTTCCCAAAACCCTCAAGGGCTGGAACAATGCGCACCACTTTGTAGAGCATGGTCCGGGGGAGTTACGGGTGCAGATTCAGGGTCATTACGAGCTTAAGTTCGAAGCGGTGCGCGAAGCCTTCGCGGCACTCTTCGAGGATCCCCAGGAGCGCGGTGCGGCGTTGTGCATTCAGATCGGCGGGGAAACCGTGCTCGACCTCTGGGCCGGCACCGCCGACAAGGATGGCAGCGAGGCCTGGCACAGCGATACCATCGCCAACCTGTTTTCCTGCACCAAGACCTTCACCGCGGTCACCGCCCTGCAACTGGTGGCCGAAGGCAAGTTGCAGCTGGACGCGCCGGTCGCCCGGTACTGGCCTGAGTTCGCCGCGGCCGGCAAGGAAGCGATCACCCTGCGTCAGTTGCTCTGCCATCAGGCCGGGCTACCGGCGTTGCGTGAGTTGCTAGCGCCGGAAGCGCTCTACGACTGGCAAACCATGGTCGATGCCCTCGCGGCGCAAGCCCCTTGGTGGACGCCGGGCGAAGGCCACGGTTACGCGGCCATCACCTATGGCTGGCTGGTGGGTGAGCTGCTGCGTCGGGCTGACGGGCGCGGTCCCGGCGAGTCCATCGTGGCTCGGGTCGCCAGGCCGCTGGGGCTGGACTTCTACGTTGGCCTGCCCGACGAGGAGTTTTACCGGGTGGCGCATATCGCCCGGGGCAAGGGCAATGTCGGCGACGCGGCCGCGCAGCGCCTGCTGCAAGTGACCATGCGCGAACCCACGGCCATGACCACCCGGGCGTTCACCAACCCGCCGTCGATCATGACCAGCACCAACAAGCCGGAATGGCGGCGCATGCAACAGCCAGCGGCCAATGGCCATGGCAATGCCCGCAGCCTGGCCGGCTTCTACAGCGGCCTGCTCGATGGCAGCCTGCTGGAAGCGGACATGCTCGAAGAGTTGACCCGCGAACACAGCGTCGGCATGGACAAGACCCTGTTGACCCAGACCCGTTTCGGCCTGGGTTGCATGCTTGACCAGCCGCAGGTGGCCAACGCGACCTTCGGTCTCGGCCCTCGGGCCTTTGGTCATCCGGGAGCGGGTGGCTCCATCGGTTTTGCCGATCCTGAGTACGATGTGGCCTTCGGTTTTGTCACTAATACCCTGGGGCCGTACGTGTTGATGGATCCAAGAGCGCAGAAGTTGGTGAGGGTTCTGTCGGATTGTCTGTAAAAAAGTTGCCGTCAGGATTTTTTTTGCCTAAACATGAGTAAAGGCATCAGAAAGGAACCCTGTGGCTTTTATACTTTCAAAGCGTCTGTTTGTACGGTTCGTAGAGACCGTAATTTTTGATCTCATTTTGTGGATATCCCATGTCGTCGAACAAGTCTTTAGCCTTGGCTCTTTGCCTCACTGTTACCGGTTGTGCACAAACTCCACAAAATGACGCAGAAGGTGGGCACTGGTGGTCCTTCGGTTCCGATAAGGCCGCCAGCAAGGAAGCGGTGCAACCGGCAGCAAAAGCAGCTGCCAACGAGGTTTCCGCGGCCAAGTCCGCCGCCACATCCACCGCCAAGTCCGCGACCGCTCCTGCCGCGGCCAAGGTCGAAACCGCAGCCGCTTCCGCCGCTGCTCCGGCCGCCAAGGCCGAGACCACCAACTGGTGGTGGCCGTTCCCTTCCAAGGACACCAGCAAAGACGCAGTCAAAGAGCCGGTAGCCGACGCCAAGGCGGATGCCGCGACCGCGGCGCCGAAGGTCGCCAAGACCGAGACTGGCAACTGGTGGTGGCCTTTCAATCAGCAGCCCACGTCTCCGACCAAGGCAGATGTCAAAGACATCCCGATGCCGGATCCAAAAGTCACCCAGGCCTGGCTGGACGACTATGAGCCGCGCCTGCGTGAAGCCATCAAGGACAGCCGCCTGCAACTGGAGCGTCGCGAGAACACCCTGGTGGTGACCGCTCCGGTCGACGGTTCGTTCAACCCGGATCGCCCGGCCATGTTGCTGCCGGTCACCCTGAGCCCGTTCACCCGCGTGGCCAAGGCCGTGGGGACCGACGCCAAGACTTCCGTGCTGGTACTGGGCCATGCCGACACCACCGGTGCCGCGGCGGCCAACCAGAAGCTGAGCCGTGACCGTGCGCAGTCCGTCGCCGCGATTTTCAGCCTCACCGGCCTCAAGCGCGATCGCCTGATGCTGCGCGGCATGGGTTCGGTCATGCCTCGCGCCGCCAACGACAGCGTCGAAGGTCGCGCGCTGAACCGTCGCGTGGAAATCATCGTCACCCAGCGCAGTACCATGCTGGCCCTGCTGAGCAAGTACAACCAGCCGACCCCGTCCGAGGCTGAACTGGTTGCCGTGCAGGATGTGAAACCAGTCGTTCCTGCTGCCTCCTCGAAGAAAGCCGTTGCCGCGAAAAAAGCCGCTCCAGCGAAAAAAGCCCCAGCCAAGAAGCCTGTAGCGAAGAAAGAAGCCGCCAAGAAAACCACCACTGCCAAGGCACCAGCCAAGGCAGCGACCGAACAGGCGAAGAACTGATTCATCAGGCATCGGGCAAAAGGAACCAGCAATGACCCAGGGACTGGCGGACATGCGCCGCGACTACATCCGTGACGGACTGACCGAAGCCCAGGCTCCGGTCGAGCCCTTCACGCTGTTTCACCGGTGGTTCGCGGAGGCGGTGAAAACCGAGCAGCCGCCGGTCGAGGCCAATGCCATGACCCTGGCCACCGTTGACGAAGAGGGGCGCCCCCATTGCCGCATCCTGCTGCTCAAGGGGCTGGATGCGCAGGGGTTCACCTTCTTCACCAACTACGACAGTGCCAAGGGGCAGCAACTGGCCGCACGGCCTTTTGCCGCCATGACCTTCTTCTGGCCGGCCCTGGAGCGTCAGGTGCGTATCGAGGGGCGGGTGGTCAAGGTCACCGCCGAGGAGTCCGATGCCTACTTCCAGGTCCGCCCGCTGGGCAGCCGCCTGGGTGCCTGGGCATCGCCGCAGAGCCAGGTGATCGCCGATCGCCAGGAGCTGGAAGCCTTGCTCAAGAACACCGAAGAGCGCTTCAGCGATGCCCAGCCCCATTGCCCCGAGCACTGGGGTGGTTATCGCCTGTTACCGGAGCGCATCGAGTTCTGGCAAGGACGCGCGAGCCGTTTGCACGATCGCTTGAACTACCGCCTGCAAGGGGCCGACTGGGTGCGTGAGCGCCTGGCCCCCTGAACCCGAATCAGCTCATTCGCCGGGATAACCGGCCGCGGCGGCTTCAAGCCACTGTGGCAGGTCCCGGCGTTTTACTTTCTGGCGATGGGCATTCGCCAGCTGTTGCAGCATGAAGGATTTTTTCTTCTCGTCCCCGCCGGCCAGCGACAGCGCCAGGTCTCGGTCCATCCAGCGCTTGATCCGTACATACAGCCACCAATGGAAGTACAGGCCGGCAAGGGTGGTCACGACAATGATGAAGTAATCCATGGAAAATCCTTTGGCCGGTGGCGCAACTCGGGAAATAAGCGCTACCGTGTGAAGAGTTTTTATATGCATGCAGTCTGTACTGCTGCTGAATGGAACCAATTTTATCCGGGCGATGCCGTGACAGGCGTCAAGCTGCGGAGTTTAATGATTATCTGTCCTTTGGAGTTGATCCTATGCGTAAGTCTGTTTTGCTGGTTGCTTCCTTTTCCACGATGGCCATGTTGCTCACCGGTTGCCAATCCAATCTGTCCGGTGACTCTTACTCCCGTGACGAGGCGCGTCGCGTACAGACCGTTCGCATGGGCACCATCGAATCCCTGCGTCCGGTGAAAATCGAAGGCACCAAGACCCCGATTGGCGGCCTCGCCGGTGCAGCGGTCGGTGGTGTTGGCGGCAGCGCCATCGGCGGCGGCAAAGGCAGCATCGTGGCAGCGGTCATCGGTGCGGTGGCTGGCGGCCTGATCGGTTCCGCCACAGAGGAAGGCCTGACCCGTACCCAGGGCGTGGAAATCACCGTGCGTGAAGACGACGGCAGCATGCGTGCCTATGTGCAACAAGTTGAACAAAACGAAGTGTTCCGCGTTGGCGAGCGTGTGCGCATCATGAGTGTCAACGGCACCAGCCGTGTTGCCCACTAAGGGTTAACCGCGACAAAACAAAACCCCGGCCAGGCAGCATAAGTCCGCGATGTTATGATCCGGTCTTTCGTTGTCTAGCCGGGGTTTACTTTGCCTGTAGCATTCTCGTACATCCGCTTTAGCAGTGCGGAGCAAGCTCATGGCGATAGCCTGACGCGACAACAAGAGTATGTTGCCAAGTGGCTGCTGGCTCACCCTGAATACGTTCTGAGCGGCGCGAGCTTCCAAGATTTGGGGATCAGCGGTTACTCCGGTAAGCACCTTGAGAATGGCTTCGGCAAGCTTTTAGCTGCTGTCGAGAACGGTGTCATCAAGTCTACAGACGTTGTGCTGATTGAAGCCATCGACAGGGCAGGGAGGCTTGAGCCATCAGTAATGCTCCACCTGCTCACTGGGATTGTTAATGCAGGTGTGAAATTGATCACGCTGGACGATGGAGTCACGTACAGCAACGATCCTAATAATTCGAACAACCTCTTTCTTCTTGTTGCCAAGGTACAGCAGGCACACCAGTACAGTGACGCATTGAGTCGAAGAATCAAGGATGCCTATACCCGGAAAAGGGAGAAGGCTGCTGCTGGTAATGGAGTCAAACGCCACACTCCCATCTGGCTCACTTCTGATGGTGAGCTGGTCGAAGGTCTTGCTTCCATCATTGTTCAAGTGTTTGAGGACTACGCAGATGGTCTTGGCGAGCGTCGGATTCTTTCCCGCATTCGCAGCAAGCATCCGTTAGTTGAAGCCACAAACCCTACCACTTTGAAGCGTTGGTTGCGAAATCCAACAGCTATAGGGCGGTGGAATGACATCGAAGACGTTTACCCCCCGGTAGTCAGCAAAGAACTCTGGTACAGGGTCCAAAAGCGTCTAACAGAAGGATACAGGCCAAGGTCTGCTCCTTCGAAGTATCTGTTGTCTGGCTTGGTCCGGTGCGGGCGCTGTGGCACCAATTACTGTGTTGTGGACACAAAGCGTTCTCCTGCGGTGATGCTCTGCTATCGACGCCATCGAAAGGGTGCTGACGGTTGTGCCAACGGGCGTTCTATTCCGATGCACGTCCTAGACTTTGTTCGCAGTCGGACTATGTACGGAGCTATGCAGCGTGCAGCCGCTAGCCAAAACCTCACGTCAGGCGAGAAGCGCCTGATTGAAATCGAAGGAGAGTTGGCGGAGTTGCAACGTCAGTCTTCCAACCTTGCTGACTCACTTGCAGAGTTCGGGATGCTGGTGCCAATCCGTTCCAAGCTGGAGCAGGTGACGACATCAATACAGAAGTTGGAACAGGAGCGAGCGTTGCTCAAAGTTGCACCGGCTCCGGTGACCTTGGGTGACATGATCGACCTTCAACATACACTGCTAGACGACGACCAAATGAGGTTGAACGCGCTGCTTCAAAGTGTGGGATACGTCATCGTCTGTGACGGTACTACGATCACTGTGGATGAGCCGCACCTTCAAACCGAGGGAGAGCGTCAGGTGTACGAGTACAGGGGCTCGCATCGTGCTACAGAGACGTACAGGTTGATTGAAAACAACCACACCGAGCATCACCTAGATATGCCCAACTCCAAGCGCGTGGAGGTGATGATTGAGCAGGATCGGAAAGACGAAGCAGAGTTCGAACAGCTCGTTACTGATGGCAAGGTTTCACCAATCGTCTACCAATACGATGAGGGCACCGATAAGTTTATCCTGATGCCCCGTTAGTTCGTGTAACGTTCGAAAGGCACGAAAAACCTTCGAATACAGGCAATTAACCTCGGTAAAACGTGCATCATATTTGCCACTACCTAGACACCCACTGCCGTTACACTCAATGTTTACGGGGTGAAATGGCTGTCTGAACCAATAGAAACTAAGCAGGCGCCTTTCCCTCCCACGGAAAACTGGTTTTGTACAAACTGGATTTAAAGACGGCCAAAGCTTCGTAAGTGCAATACGCCTACATCATTCTGTTGTCACGCACAACAACTAATTCTTGACGCAGGATGTATTCGATAGTAGAATCCGCACCTCAACCAAACATGCCGAATACATCCCGCACCCATACAGTGCCAGATGATCGGCAAAGTGTTGTCTGCGATTTACTAACCCTAACCGGCAATACCCGAGGTAACGCCTATCGCAATGAACTAATAGAGGAGAACACCCCATGTCGCACGCATTCGCTTTAAATTTGATCCCCACCGTTGAAGACGTTGCACCGAAGAACCCAAAGGGTGCTGGTCGCAAGCCTGTGTCTACAGTCAATCCAATTGCACATATCGCTAGCGAACTGTTATTCGCCAATCCTGCGTGGCTGTCTGGCATCATCTTTGGTAGTTGCCTAACTGCCGCTGGACAATCACAGAATGTTTGTAACGTTTCCATGCAAGATGTGCGAAACACTTTGCTGCTCAAGGACTTTACAGTACTTGCGGTAAGGGCTACTGGAGTGGCGAAGCGACAGGCAGAGCGCATTATCAAAGCTGCTCGACACGCTGCTCATGGAATCCATTGTTATCTACTGCAACGACCTAAACTGCTACGTCGCTATGAGGATAACTATGACTGTAAACTTGAATCAAAGCTTGCCTACTCCCATGTAGCTCTCGTGCCCTACAAGCCATTACAAGAGGTGCCAGAACACATTACAGCTCTGCGTCTGGCTGGCGACTACCTCGCCTATGGCGAAGCCCTGAGGGCATTCCGCATGAGACATTAATTAATGTCGGAAAGAGAAAGGGACTATTGCCAACAGGCGCACTGTCCAGTACTAGAAGCCGTGACCAGAGCATTCATTCTGGTCATACTTGATCAGATTTTAATTAACGTCGGAAGATAAAAGAACTATTACCCCAGACAGTAACGTCTGAGTGGGATAACCTGCTTCATAGGCAATAGTCGTATCGTCCCGATTCTGGATAAGCACTCCAATTAATAAAATGAAATCAACACACATCCAAGCTCTTTGCTCTTGATCTGCTCACCGAAGGTGACGTGCAATACCTACCAGCATTCGCTGGAGGGGACTCCTGAATACGGACGTATTAGTTTCTGCACCAATAAAGAAGAGCAAGATCAAAGTCACAAGCGAAGAGCTGGGTTTGTGTGAATTTTATTAATTACTGGTGTACATCTGGAAGAGCATCGGCGCTCACGCCGTAGCTGAGTACAGATGAAAACTGACGTTTTCGGTGCGAATACTTCAAACGAAGTTTGAGAGAACAATCTCTTGGCTATTCGTCAAGGACAAGCCCAACGGACTCAGTGATAGACCTGAATTTGGCAGTCGCAAAGGTCCTCTTGGGAAGATTATCGATTTTCAACACCACTGACTTTGTGCTCAAAAATTCATGCTTTAGGATTGACTGGTCTTGGTTTGTCGCTGGTGCAAGTTCCTTGTAGTATTCGTCCGTGCACATGCCGGTAAAGCTCAGGCTTTTACCATTAACTTTCCCCTGAGCCTTAAAACTCGACTCTCCTTCAGGACAAGCACCTTCCCCGCTGATTAGATACGCTAAGCGCATATCCTGCCCGTAGGGAATAACTCGAATGTAGTCGTGATCACTTTCCTTGCTAATCACAGTCGCTTTCTTTGACCATCCTAGGGACCAGTATTTCGAGCTCAAGTCTTCACCGGCATATGCTATTGACGATAGGCATACGAGGGATAAGGCTAGCTTGGGCAACATCGTGTTCATACGTTCTCCTCAGGCGATTATTAACGAAGCCAGCCAATTGCTGTCATTGCTGTCTTACCACTTGGCAACTGAATTAACGCAGACTTACCGCTACTATCTGGCTCAATAAAACTAACCTTAGTCGGGGAAGAGAAAGCCCTACACTTTCCCGAAGCGATTAAACGTGAAGCCGTATCCTCGTCCTGATCTAGCGAAGCCTCAACCAACTCTCTCCAGTCTCCAGCTTTGTAGCAAGCCATCGAGCCTCCTATCAGGGTTCGTTTTGGATAGGTGTCAGCCATTGCCATGGACGTGACTAGAGGGAGTAGGCATAGCAAACGACTAGCGATATTCATGGAGTGTCCTTGTTCGGTCGGTGAATGGCGTGTTTGCCAATTGCAACATTTTATCCCAAATTCAGATATCTGAAAACCAGATATAGGTTGGAAGGCCGCACACCGCAGCCAGTCAGCCATGTCCAAGACCATCTATCGACGCGAACACGATGTACTCCTGTCACTACTCAAGAAGCACAGGAAGGAAGCAGGCTTGACTCAGGTCGAGTGTTCAAAGGCACTGGAGCGCCCGCAATCCTTCATGAGTGACGTTGAAACAGGATCGAGGCGCTTAGACATTGTGCAGCTTCGTGACTTGTGTGAAGTCCTTGGGATTGGTCTTGCCGAGTTGGTCGTAGAGTTCGAAAAGTCATTGTCGGGGGGAGAGAAAGAGCGACAGCCCCCGCCAGCTTGAACTCTTGCGGAACGAGCAACCTGAGCTAGCGTTGATGGTGTCGCCGACATGGCGATTGGCTATTAAGGAGCGAGTATGCCAACGAGATATCGTGATGCGGTAACCGGGGAATACGTGACTGCCGAAGAAGCAAAGCGCAGACCACGGGAAACCGTAAAGGAAATCGACAAACCGAAGAAGCCACCTAATGGCGGTAAGAAGAAGTAGCTCTAAAGCGAGAAGGCCATTGCTTTCTCGCTGCTTCCTGTCTCTCAGAAACAAATGAACAGTCTAACGCTAGGCAGCGATCCTAATGATTTGCTGATTGTGCATAACGTAGGAACAGGGCAGGAGACACAACTAGCTCTCAAGGCTGATGGCAATGCCGAAATCAAATCTCAATTCACTGTAAAGGTGATTGGCAAGGATATTGAATTTAATGCTTCCAACTCCATCACCCTCAATACACAACAGATGAACATCAATGTTCCTCAAACCAACTGGACAGGCAACTACACAA
Organism: Pseudomonas sp. GW460-12-10-14-TSB1; assembly: GCF_017349775.1. Lineage (NCBI taxonomy): Bacteria > Pseudomonadati > Pseudomonadota > Gammaproteobacteria > Pseudomonadales > Pseudomonadaceae > Pseudomonas > Pseudomonas sp. GW460-12-10-14-TSB1. The sequence goes on along the minus strand of NZ_JACNAC010000019.1, from coordinate 51,886 downwards.
TGACTGGACAAGCCACATTCAACGGTGTGTTGTTCGATACACACTTCCACTCTGGTGTTACTCCGGGTACAGGTAACAGCGGCCCTGTAGCTGGGTGAAATCCGGTGGTGTTTAGTCACCGGATTCTGTCACGTATCATTCTTCATGCAGGGGGCGGGTGTATTGCTTATACACGCCTTCATCTGTCCTAATAGCTCTTGCGATGTATTCAGCGTTCCCAATTTGAGCTACATATTCGATTCTGCGAAGTTTCAACTCTTCAGCAGCTTCAATCAGCGTAGCTTTGATGTCGTTTTTGATTTTCCGATATGTATCATCATTGGGGTTTGCATTCTCATATTCGAGAGTCCAAACAGTATCAACATCATGGGTTTTGTTCCAACCCTTGCCTTTCAAGAATGCATAGAAAGCATTCCGTTCGTCCTCTGACTTTTTCAAGTCCAAGGACAGCAGCACTCTAATCATTTACAGCTTCCTTTCACCGTGCATCGTTAACCGCAAATTGCGGTGTGACCCTTATGTGGGGGCTGTATGATGGCTTTTCAATGGCAAGTGATGATTAATTCGTTGACATATCATGTGGTAGAGTCGTGTTCTGTTGGTTCACATTCAGTCGGAGAGGGAAATCATGACGTGCATTCTTGTTGCTCACCTAGGCAGTGAAGTGGTGATTGCTGTTGATAAGCGTGTGACCTGCCGCGCAGCTGATGGGACACGCATCGTCCTAGGAGACAGTGAAGAGAAGATTGTAAGAACAGCGGTAGGGATCGTGACCGGCTGTGGTGCTCTCCCAATGCTGGAGCCTGTGAAGAATGTCCTTAGTACAGAGGGCTTCGCCACAACTGATGAAGTGCTTGAGCTGATCCAGCAGACACGCAATGCCTATGCAGAGGCTAACTCCTGCAACCCCCGTCTAGCAGCTGACTTAGCAGAAACTGCATGGCTCTTCACCTACCCGGCGATGGCTAACGGACAAGCCGTGACAAGGGCTGTCTTCTTCCACCAGTCAGTTAGCACTGAGAATTTCGTTGTTGTAGAGGAGGGCAGGGTGATGTGTTTTCCCGGTGGATTCAGCCGTGAACAGGCTCAAGAGGTGCAGGCTCAGCTACAGGAAGTTGTCACATCCTCGCTCAGCACCAATCCTTACGAACAGGCTAAGCAGGCAATCATCAAGCATATACTGCACCTGATGAGTGAGGTGGCAGAGACAAGTGTCTCAGTATCAAGAGTCTGTGATGTTGCAGTGATCAACGGCAGAGACGTTCAATTCAAGCATAGTGTGACAAGTAGTGATTGTGTAAGGGATTGGCTCTGAAGGTGAACTGTGTTGGTGGTATCTCACAAACTGTACTGGTGTGATTTCACGCAACTGTATCTTTACGGGTTTTTCATACTCACGGTATAATACTGTAAGAGCTTCTGCTTTTCACAATACTGGAGTACGGAGTACGGAGTATTGAGTGTTACCCAGCAGAAGAAAACATACAAACAACAACTACTAAGATAATGAAATCTCCTAGAATAGATACTCTCTGAACGGACGTTCAGAAGGGATTACCCTATGACCTCCGGTCTATCTCTGCACTGTATGAAGCAAGAGCAGGATGTTCTAGAGTTTTTGTATATATTGTTTGTTGTTCTTGGGTATATCCTGTTGAACTACGTTCAAGGTGTTATCCCTCTGTGTCGGTACGACACAATATTACCCTCTGTAATCCATCATCGTGCAATCAATACCTTCTGAGGTGTTGAACGTCATCAAGATTGTCACCACTCTAATATCTGTCACCATTCTTGTTGGTGACAATTATGTACTGATTGGTATATTGTGGTTGAGAAGGATGAACAGGCAGAAGTGTTGAGAGCACTGGTGATGTGACACATAATCGTGTTTACGCACTGTTGGTGTTTTCTAAGCAAAATGAGTTTGCTCACGCAAGATAATTTTCCAAAAGGTGTGAAAAGTTAGATGATATCAATCAAAATCCACATCTAAGCAGCATAGTCAACTACAAATCTCACAGGCAGCAGAAGATTTCACTAATAGTAGTGATTCTCATGTGTTGGCTTTGTAGTGTTTCGCTGAAAGGCTTCAATTTCCTCAGTGCACACCTTTGACAGTATTCCTTGACAGATACTCTATTGACAGTGCGAGCAATCTTGTGTAGGTGAGCGGGCGGCACATTACACATACCGTGTTTTGACATTCTCTCAACGTCCGTTGTGTGGTTGTTACACACATACGTATGAGATACAATGTGCATGAACACAGAGTGCTTTGAGGGTGATGTGATGGATGTTGTTGCTTACTACCGTGTATCGACCAAAGGGCAGGGTGAATCAGGCTTAGGCATTGAAGCCCAACGCACCTATGTACAGATGGCAGCTAAGCAACAAGGCTGGAACGTAGTAGCTGAGTACACAGACACCGTATCCGGCTCCATAGCCCCTGTAGAGCGCCCTGAGTGCCGTAAAGCTCTGAGTCATGGCCTACCCATTGTCGCTGCCAAGATCGACCGTATAAGCCGCTCTGTGCTGCACATTGCACAGTTGATGGAGAAGGTAGATTTCAAGATTGCCACAATGCCTATGGCTGACAGGTTCCAGCTCCATCTGTATGCAGCACTGGCAGAGCAAGAACGCCAGTTCATCAGCCAACGTACCAAGGACGCCCTAGGGGCACTGCAAGAGCGTGCTGATGGTGGTTGTGTTGCGAGTCAAGCAAAGGTGAATCGTCGTTCTGACAACCTTGTGTTGGCCCGTAAGGCTAAGCAGGCCAAGGCTGCACAGAATGCTAACAGTCCGAAAGTGCAGGGCCATCAGGCCAAGCTTGCACCATACGTCATGGCAGCTCTCTACAAGGGCGTGTCAACGCTTCAAGCTCTCGCTGATGTACTGAATGCTCAAGCCCTGTTCACCTCACGTGGTGGTGAGTGGAGTCCTACAACTGTACGTCGCCTGATGATGGCCCTTGATGTGACGTTCAAGAAGGCTTGAGGGTGCACACCCCATAGTGGCCTCTATTACTTTATATTTACGAACCGTTCTCGTTTTGGCGGTTGTGTGTGGCTTATCACCTCTCACAAAAAACCCGTTATTATATTTCTGAGGCCAAAGAAAAGCCCCCAATGAAGGGGGCTGTTATTTCAGGCGGCGGGATTTGAAATCACACCAAAATTGTTTATGTCGCTCTGGCGGCTAAAGTGGCTGAGCGGACAACGACAAACCACCTTTAGTAAGAATATTCCTAAACCTTTTCAGGCATTCATCCTCAGAAAGATTTTGAGCAGAAATACTCAGAACATCATTTTCAAGAGTTACTATGGCCTCTTCAAATTCGCTCCTTGCATCTTCTAAGCAGGCACTAAGCCTAATCTCTTTCTCTTCCTCGGAAAAGTGCATGTTCTGAAATGGGGCTAGTTTGAACTTGTAATCCTGCATGAGCTTGTCCCTGTGTGGTCGAAGCATTACCTTATCCGTTCTGGTCATTAGAATCAACGCATGACCCACCATCCTGAAGTTGCCCCCGTCCTGTCGAGCAGGGTAGGGGTTTAACACAGAGAATGTCACATAAACTACACATATAGAGTTGCTCTGTATATCGTGTAATGGCAGAATGCCTTTTTCTTGAACAGGGATGTGATATGGCACTCAAGACCTAAAGGTCTACTTCGCAGACGAACAGGCTGGATACAACTTATCTAAAGGTAGTCACCTGAAAGTGCGATTCTTGATGAGAAGTGCGGGCGACTGCTTCCTGCCATTTAGTGGTCGAGAGGCAACCGTAGTTCGATAGTCATTTTTTGCACCTTTAGAAAGCCCGTTTACTGCGGGCTCGTCATAAGCATATGTGGTGAAGTTAATGATCAAAGGCAAAAAGCTGTTTGACCCTAAGCTAACGCTGTCCGAGAATGTCAGGAATACTGGTGCCCGCTGGAACCCTCTGAGGAAAGTTGATACTCTCGGTCAGTTCGACTTTCCAACTGCGGTGGTAATGCTTGACTCGTTGGAGTCTCACCACGTGAAAGGCGTTTCTTTGGCTGACTTAGAGTCCGAAGAAAAGTTTGATTTAGCGACTTATACACGTCTTGCAAAGTGCCTGCCCTTGGCGGCTCATGAATACACGCATTTTGTAGATTGCACTTCTACGCTCTGGGGTCTAAGGCATCTTAGCATGCTCCATCGTGCGTACACATGTGCTACAACTGATGAAAACAAATTTCATGTGATGCGTACCTGTTACAATCATCTTAAGCGAATCAAGCTTCCCGATTATTACACGACCGTCAGTGATCAGCTTGACACTGCTCGTCCGTGGCAATGGCGTGCAACTTCTGGTCGGGAGTTTCGCCATGACGGCAGGCCCAGTGAACGTCCTATCTTTTTTATTCGCTTCTTGAACAAAGATGGGAAGTCGATTGTTCGCTCTCCGATTTCTACAGTTTCTTTACTTGAAACTTGTGCAATGGCTGCGGAGCTGGAAGCCCATTCTTCCCTGTTGAAAAGAATTGAAGGTGATGGCGAACGTATCGTCCAAACAAAAATCTTTGAAAATGAAAGCTTTGAATACATCTATAATCCTGAGCTAACCGAGTATTCTGTTTGTGTTCATCTGGTGGCAAACTGCTTTGACGCGAAAGAGGCTATGCAGGCATTTTGGGGGTCGGCGATAATTGCGAGAGTAGTATTAAATTCTAGCAAAGACGTCTATAGGCTGGTTTTAAAGAACATTAAAATTCTCTTGGATGGTGTTGGATTGCGTCACGCCCAGCCTGAGGCTAAAGCTATTCGTCGCGGGCTGGAGAATTATGATCCCGGTGTTCTCTTTTACGTTTTTTGCGTGAGTATGGGTAGAGGTTCTTTGGATTCGACAAGTGACTTCGCCATGTCGCTCTTGGCAACCATGCTAAAATATGGGGTTCATTATGTGCGAGATTATGAAAAGACGATGCTTCAAGAGGCGAACAACATACTGGCAGAGGTCAGTGCAAGCTCGGTAGTTACGCTTGCTACACTTGTCGAGGCCGGATATGAGAATCTAAACTCCATGATTGGAAAGTATGGCATGATAAATCTGCACAAGATGAATTTGCCTCCTGTCTTGCTTGGTGATAACTCTGAGTATAAATTCCACGACGTAGATGGGAATAAGCTAAAGGACTTAGATGTTGAATGGTCCTTCCTTGAGATGTTGGATGGACAATCTAAGATGCAAACCTTTGGAGATGCATGCATCTAATGGCCGGATATGCAGGGGTGTTGTCAATGCACCCCTTTTAAAGACTTTGTATCTTCTTGTGATATAGCTGCGGCTGGCAATATTGGAGACTTTGCTATGGGAGATTTCACCAAGCGGTTAACAGAGCGAAGGATGCATACTGAGATCGTGCAAGGTCACTGCTTGATTTGTGGTAGCTACGGCAGGCTCAGTTGGGATCATGTGCCGCCACAAGGCAGCATCACAATCTCGAAGGTTGAGCAAGTCCATTTGACTGAGGTTATGGGCGTTGACGCGGTGCCGGTTAAAGGTGTGAAGTCGCCAAATGGCAGCAAATTCAAGACTATTTGCAAGGCTTGCAATAGCAATCACCTCGGTGCAAATGATCAAGAAGTGGCGAGGGTTTACAAGGAGCTAACAAAGCTCATAACTCATCACTTCACCTATGCCAATAGTCACCTCAACTACGTTACCGTTCCATTTGATGCTATTCGATTCTGCCGGGCAATGATAGGGCACGTATTGTCAGCTACTTCAGTAAACGAGTGTATTAGAGAGCCAGTAGAAACGCCGTACTTCACTCCGCTGCAGAGGTTTGTGCTGGGTGATGATTCTGCTATAAATGAAACTCACGATTTGTATTGCTGGTTTTATCCTCATCGCCATCATCTGAGCGCCAAGATGTTTGCGTGCTGGAATCATGGAAATTTATGCACGATCAGTGTGCTTTCGTTTTTCCCGCTGGCATTTTCGATTACCGAAAAGGGTAAAGGAATTTACCCATCAGGAGCCACTAAAGTTGAACTCACTGACGACAGGCTTTATGTGAATTTGTCGTCTGGACACTTCCCATATTCAGGCTTCCCATTCACTGGTTTGTCAGGTGATCAGATGATGTTGATGTCTAGCGCCCAAGCGATTGTTAGCTACCCAATCAAGGATTGATCGCTTGTGTGGTATGGGAAGTTGGTCGATAATGCTCCTACTATCAGTGACTATGGATTTTTCACATGGCCCGGACAAATTACACAGACGACCAGAAGAAAGCTTTTGTGAAAGCGTGGATGGCTTCCCGTATGCCTAAGAGCCGTTGGCACAAAGAGCAGGTTGCTGCTGGCAACATTGAAGGGCACTACAACGCTTTTGACCAGTGGGTGAAGAAGTGGCAAGGAGAGCTGTTCGATGCAGTGCCTGCACAGCCATCCACAGCCCCAGCAGGAGGGCATCACGTGGCAAGGACAATCCGTAGCAGTTCGCCTAACGCACTGAGCAATGTTGGTAGGAATAGCTCTCTGTTGGCTGAGTTCCAACAGACATTGCTGCCAGAGGATGTGCAGGCCAAGTATATTGCCTTCCTTGAATCCAAGGTGAGCGCCCTCACCGCTGAGCTTGAAGACGCACGGCTAGAGAATGCCAACCTGCACGCCTACATTGGTGGGCTTGAGGCTAAAGCTGAACAGGAAGGCCAGCAAGAGAACGAATAAGCCTGTAGAAAGCAGCATCCCACAGCCCGCCTAGAGCGGGCTTTTCTTTGTGTGGACTTTTCTTTGTGTTGGTTATATGCGTGATAAGTGTGTTGATCTAGAGTGAATGTGTGTGTATTGTTCGCCATGTCAACACACATATATGGGGTTACACGATGGAAGAGAAAGAACAACAGAAGCTGAACAAAGCGCATGTAGATATGGTAGACATGATGCGTATCTCTGGTCACTACAATGAAAAGTGGGTTGTAATGAACATTGATGGTGGTACATCGTTTGTTGGTGCTCGCTACGTTAGCCAACAGCTAGAGTATGTGCCCGGCGACCTAGTTGGAGCCATCCTCTGTGATAGTGAAGAGTCTGCAAAAGCTCTGGCCGCTGCATTCAAGAATGAGGGTAAGTGGACCGCCAGTAGCTACGTCATGCCGTGGGATGATGCATCAATGATTGTGGCCCCAATCGGCTAACCGATCCTGTAAACCCAAGCCCGCCTTGAGCGGGCTTTTCTTTTCTGTCAGTTCTTGAATCCCGGTAGACCATTCGCACGGCAATAGTTACTGACAGTTCGCGTCACGCCATCTGCTGAATCGTCCTCGCCAGCTTCTGGATGGAACAGGAGGTCACTTCCTGCTGGATGGGGAACAATCTTGTTGAAGTGATCAACAAGCTCACCTCGCTCTTCCTCAGTTCGTGCATCTTCAATCGCTTGGATCAGGGCCTTGAATTCCTGTTCGGTGTAGTAAGCCAAGTGGCTCTTCAATTCCATTACTCAACTCCCCTGTGTATGTCGATATGGCGTCTCGGTGTGACGACGTTGATATTGTCCGTATCGTACACCGCACCACCATCCTTGATCAGCTCGACGTGGTGCAGCTCAAATGAGATTCGCTTTCCTGCATGCCCAGCCCTTGGTGTGACTGGTGCCAAACCGTTCAGCATGCCTTTCAGGTTGCGTTCGTTGAACTGCTGACTCAACTCCGGGTCTTTGGCTACCAGCTCCCAAAAGGCTTCTCGGAATGAGTCGAAGTCAGTGAATTCTTGCCCGCGTAACTGATCTGCGATCTGTGAGGGGACTGGTACGCCAAGCCCTGTCCCAGCTCCGGCTAACCAGATGCCTGTCACGTCCTGCCCTCGCCCTGTAACAGTGCCGGGCTTCTTGCGGACATTCATCACGATGTATAGCGGCTGGACTCCAGAACCAATCGGGAAGACCAGAATGAAGTCTTTGTACTCAGGCGGGTAGAGCGGGTTGACGATGATGTTATCCGCCTGTTCGGTGGGCGGATAAATCCAGATTTGTGGAGCCTGTGGTGCAGCTTCTAGCGGGGGAATTCCTGACGTGCTGGATGGGTCAACGGCTGGCGTCCAGATCAGGGTGACGCCGTCTCCGAAGTCGGCCACCTGCTGAGAGTCCTGAAGCTCGAATTGGACAACAGGGATCATTTCCCAGTCGGTACGCTTCTCGGTGTTGTATCCATAACCCTTCAATGTGCCGTCAGCCTGCTGTTCTACGTGCAACCGGACACGTGTGCGGCCCTCCTTGAGCGCCTTGAGCTGTTCGGGTGTGTACAGACTGCTATCGCCCAAGCTCGATGGCCAGAGCAGTGCAACCATGCCCGCCAATGCACCAGCAACAACACTAGCAGTAATAACCGTGGTGCCAGCACCTGTTGCAGCAGTACCAGTGCTGATCCCAACGCCGGCCCCTGTAGCAGCTCCAGCAGTAGCAGCCGTTCCAGCAGTACATAGACCACCACAGGACGCTCCGGCAGAGGCAAGAGTCCTTCCGCCAAGCGCAAGTGTCCCCAGTGATACCGGTATGTTTCCGCTGATCTTCCCGAGTGTGATGTTCCCCGAAGCATCGGTTTCACGGCCACCCAGCAAGGCGAATTCGCCATAGTCTTTGATGGCATCGGTGGGAATGGCAGAGCTTGCGTAGTTGATGACCCCATCAGGGAGCTTGCAAGGCTTGGTAAAGGTGCATCCGACAGCATTGGGTTTGTCTTCTGCCTTTGGCGGCAGATCTGGATATTCCGCCCAGCGTTGGGAGCCGATATCGACGGGTTCTACACCCTTGTTGCGATAGCCCTTCGGGGCGTTAGGTACATAGCCACTCATCCGTGTCCGATTCCGCATTGTCCATAAAAAAGCCCCCGTCATGGGGGCGAATAGTTTGCAGTTGGCTTCGGGACGCTACCGTAGATGACAGCGAGCAGTCTGTAGGAAAAATCTGAAAAATTGTGAATGGCCTGACCAGCCAGCGTTAAGTTATCCAAATTATGCAGATGCTGTCAGGTGGCGAGCTGCCAAAAAAGAGGGAGCTTCCAGCCCCCTCTCTAATTTCCAGTGATGCTTAGCTGGTGTGGCAGCTTAAAGCACAGAAGTAGCATCCATTGGCACGTGAATAGATTTTTCTAGCTTCTTGAACGGCCCCATAGCAGCTAGAAAATACCCCAAGGTGTCTGCGATTTAGGAGTGTGGGCATAAACCTGCATCCGTCCTGATGCACTTCATGATCACCGTTTGTTTGTGCTGCCGTATTGACATAAAAATTGTACATTGCGACAGATCCTCAGCGATCTTTGTTGGATTGGGATACAACCGAACCAGCAAGGCTTTTAGTGTCGTCGCTGTACTTTTCGCTCTGAAGTACGCGTGCTGCTTTCGCTTCCATTTCTGAGCTCGTTTGCTTTCCAGTGTTGGCTTGGGCCAGCGTGGAGGCAGCAAGGCTTTTGGCTATTGCGGATGCGTTTGGATCGCGAAGGGTGTCGGAAGCCAGTTTGGTGACTTCTGCGGAGGACTGCTTTGTATTTTTAGCCATTGGAATGATCTCGATATTTGCGATTTAGACGCACGTACCTAAAATGACCACCAATCAGTTCCCTGTTGACGATTTTGTCAGCAGTGGGCTAAATAGCGTCCTTCTCTAGATATGTGCATTTACAAATGCATGCGTCAGAGGGTGCAGGTAGTCACGTTTCTGTCGCCAAACGTAGCGTGGCTATCTGTATGCATTCTTCAGCTGAACTCCCTTTATTGGGAGTTTTTGCGTTTGTGGTGCCTAAGATAATGGCCTCTTTTTAAGTGTGCAAGTATACAGTTGTTTATAACCTGTGGATAAGTTCTGTGGGTAAGTGCCTATAAGTCCTGCAGGCCGCAGCCTACAAGGGGTATACCGTCTGTCGTTTTTGATGATATTTATTTTTCGCGAGGCTCTGTGAGCCTTTTGAGGCGACGCTGGAGCCGACCCCCTCGGTAATCCCTTTTGTTCGCATGTAAAGCCCTCGAGGGCCTCTTGAGGCCCTCAAAGGGCCTTTAAAGGTTTCCGATTGTTCAATTTTGGTTTCGCTCTTGTTCGTTCGGGTTCGTTCACTAGGGAATAATTTATGAGTCCGAAGGCGTGCAGAAGGGCTGGTAGGCATCGCCGATTCGGTGAGCGTCGATTCAGCTTTCGAGGGGGCGGTTTCGATATGGTATTAAGTTTCTGCTGATCAGAATCCATTCTGATCACTCATCATAATTACGCAGATACTTGCCAACTGGTCGGGGTTTTGTGTTTTCAGCCCTGGCAATGCCGGCGGTTATGCCGGCAATTGTGGGTTCTTGCGACTGGCCGCGGCCGTTACGGCGTAGCCGATCAGGGCGGCGAACAGCGAGCCGGTGAGGATGCCCATGCGGTCCATGCCGGCGTATTCGCTACTGCCGGGCACAAAGGCCAGGGAGCCGACAAACAGGCTCATGGTGAAGCCGATCCCGCAGAGAATCGCCACGCCCAGCACTTGGCCCCAGTTGGCGCCGCCGGGGAGGGCGGCCAGGCCCATCTTCACCGCCAGCCAAGTCAGGCCGAACACGCCGACGGTCTTGCCCAGCAGCAGGCCGATGGCGATGCCCATGGGCACGTAATGGGTGAAGCTTTCCACGGTAATGCCCTGCAGCGACAGGCCGGCATTGGCGAAGGCGAACAGCGGCAGGATGCCGTAGGCCACCCACGGATGTAGCGCATGCTCCAGGCTCAGCAGCGGCGAAGGCTCGGCATTGCGGGTACGCAGCGGGATGCAGAACGCCAGGGTCACGCCGGCCAGGGTCGCGTGGACGCCACTCTTGAGCACGCAGACCCAGAGGATCAGGCCAATGATCATGTACGGCCCAAGCTTGACCACCCCCAGGCGGTTCATCGCCACCAGCGCCACCAGGCAGGCCGCGGCGAGCATCAGCGATAGGGTCGACAGGGCGCCGGAGTAGAAAATCGCGATGACGATGATGGCCCCCAGGTCGTCGATGATCGCCAGCGTCATCAGGAACAGCTTCAGCGACACCGGCACCCGCTTGCCCAGCAGGGCCAGCACGCCGAGGGCGAAGGCGATGTCGGTGGCCATGGGGATCGCCCAGCCACTGAGCGCCGGTGGGTTGTCCTTGTTGAGGAACCAGTAGATCAGCGCCGGCACCACCATGCCGCCGATGGCGGCGGCGCCCGGCAGGACGATCTGCGAAGGCTTGGACAGGTGGCCGTCGAGGACCTCGCGCTTGACCTCCAGGCCGATCAGCAGGAAGAACATGGCCATCAGGCCGTCGTTGATCCACAGCAGCAGGGGCTTGGCGATTTTCAGGGCGCCGATCTGGGCGACCACGGGGGTGTCCAGCAGGCCGTTGTACAGCCAGGACAGCGGTGAGTTGTTGATGATCAGGGCAAGCACGGCAGCGGCAATCAATAACAGACCGCTGGCAGCTTCCAACTGAAAGAAACGCGTGAAAGTGCTACGCAGAGGCAAGGTCGCTCTCCATCAGAAAACAAAAAAGGTGGCACACCCTAACCCGTACTGTTAGTTGTTAAAACAAAAGTTATATTCTTTTTTGTTATATGTAGCAGAGCAGCGGCCTGCTGGAAAACCAGCCTAGCAGTTGTGTATCCAATTGATTCAAAACTGTACCTGTGAGAGACCGGGGATGTTTCCTAACATGTCCGGCCCCAGCCCGACGGGCCGGGGACTTTTGCCTGTTGCAGCGCCTGATTTTCCTTGTGCCTGGATCACCTATGCTGGGTGCACTTCATCTTTTTGCGTCCTGTGTGGCGTTCGAGCCAACGAGAAAACACCATGAGCGACAACCGTCAGTGGGCCCGCGAGGCCATCCGGATCATCGAAGCCGACTTCCAGCGCAGCGCCGACACCCACCTGATTCCCTTGCCTTTGCCCGGCCTGCCGGGCATCGAGCTGTATTTCAAGGACGAGTCCAGCCATCCCACCGGCAGCCTCAAGCATCGCCTGGCGCGTTCGTTGTTCCTCTATGCGCTGTGTAATGGCTGGCTCAAGCCCGGGGCGCCAGTGATCGAGGCGTCCAGTGGTTCGACGGCGATTTCCGAAGCCTATTTCGCGCGCCTGCTGGGCTTGCCGTTCATTGCGGTGATGCCGGCCACCACGTCCCAGGAAAAGATCGCGCAGATCGCCTTCTACGGCGGCAAGAGCCACCTGGTGCAGGACCCGACGCAGATCTACGCCGAGTCGGAGCGCCTGGCCCGGGAGAGCGGCGGGCATTTCATGGACCAGTTCACCTACGCCGAGCGCGCCACCGACTGGCGGGCGAACAACAACATCGCCGAGTCGATCTTCCAGCAGCTGCGCTTCGAGCGTTACCCGGAGCCCAAATGGCTGATTTCCAGCCCGGGCACCGGCGGTACCACCGCCACCCTGGGGCGTTATGTGCGCTATCGCCAGCATTGCACCCGGGTACTCTGCGCCGACGCCGAGCGTTCGGTGTTCTTCGATTACTACCAGAGCGGTGACGCCAGCCTGCGCCTGGATTGCGGCTCGCGCATCGAAGGGATCGGTCGGCCACGGGTCGAGGCGTCGTTCCTGCCCAAGGTGATCGATGCGATGGTCAAGGTGCCGGATGCCCTGTCGCTGGCGGCCATGCATTACCTGGCGCAGCGCCTGGGACGGCGGGTGGGCGGTTCCAGCGGTACCAACCTGATCGGCGCGCTGATGGCGGCGCAGCAGATGAAACAGGCCGGGGAGAGTGGTTCGATCGTCGCCATCCTGTGTGACGGTGGCGAGCGTTATGCAACCACCTATTACGATCAGGACTGGCTGACTGCTCAGGGTTACCAGTTGACGGCCTTGATCGAGGCGGTGGCGGCAAGCGTGGAACGTGGCGAGCCGTTGCCGGCCAGCGTATTGCGCGCCGGCATCTGAGGCTGCAAGCCCGCTCCCAGGGGAGCGAGCCAGCTTGTGAAAAGGCCCCTGTAAAGGGGCCTTTTTTTACGCCTCGATTCCGAGGATGTTGCGTGCCACCGCTTCGGCGATGCGGATCCCGTCGACCCCGGCCGACAGGATGCCGCCGGCATAACCGGCGCCTTCACCGGCCGGGTACAGGCCCTTCACGTTCAGGCTCTGCATCGATTCGTCGCGGGTAATGCGCAGTGGCGACGAGGTGCGGGTCTCGATCCCGGTCAGTACCGCGTCGTGCAGGGAGTAACCCTTGATCTGCCGCTCGAAGGCCGGCAGCGCTTCGCGGATCGCCTCGATGGCGAAGTCCGGCAGAGCCAGCGCCAGGTCACCCAGGGCGACGCCCGGCTTGTAGGACGGCTCGACGCTGCCCAGGGCGGTGGACGGCTTGCCGGCGATAAAGTCGCCGACCAGTTGCGCCGGGGCTTCGTAGTTGCTGCCGCCGAGGATAAAGGCGTGGGATTCCAGGCGCTCCTGCAGCTCGATACCGGCCAGCGGTCCGCCCGGGTAATCCACTTCCGGGGTGATGCCGACCACGATGCCGGAGTTGGCGTTGCGCTCGTTACGCGAGTACTGGCTCATGCCGTTGGTGACCACGCGGTTCGGCTCGGAGGTCGCCGCTACCACGGTGCCGCCCGGGCACATGCAGAAGCTGTAGACCGAACGGCCGTTCTTCGCGTGGTGCACCAGCTTGTAGTCGGCGGCGCCGAGTTTCGGGTGACCGGCGTACTTGCCCAGGCGCGCGCTGTCGATCAGCGACTGCGGGTGTTCGATGCGGAAACCCACGGAGAACGGCTTGGCTTCCATGTACACGCCACGGCCGTGGAGCATGCGGAAGGTGTCGCGGGCGCTGTGGCCGAGGGCCAGGATCACGTGTTTCGAGTGAATCTGTTCGCCGCTGTTGAGCTCGACGCCGACCAGTTGGCCGTCTTCGATCAGCACGTCGATCACCCGTTGCTCGAAGCGCACTTCACCGCCCAGGGCGATGATCTGCTGGCGCATATTCTCGACCACGCCGGTCAGGCGGAAGGTACCGATGTGCGGCTTGCTGACGTAGAGGATCTCTTCCGGCGCGCCGGCCTTGACGAACTCATGCAGGACCTTGCGGCCGTGGTGTTTCGGGTCCTTGATCTGGCTGTACAGCTTGCCGTCGGAGAAGGTCCCCGCGCCGCCTTCGCCGAACTGCACGTTGGATTCCGGGTTGAGCACGCTTTTGCGCCACAGGCCCCAGGTGTCCTTCGTGCGCTGGCGCACTTCCTTGCCGCGCTCGAGGATGATCGGCTTGAAGCCCATCTGCGCCAGCAGCAGGCCTGCGAAAATCCCGCAGGGGCCGAAGCCCACCACAACCGGGCGTTGCTCCAGGTCGGCGGGCGCCTGGCCGACGACCTTGTAGCTGACATCCGGCGCCGGGTTGACGTTACGGTCGTCGGCGAACTTGTGCAGCAGCTTGGCCTCGTCACGCACGTTCAGATCGAGGGTGTAGATGAAGCACAGCTCGGACGACTTCTTGCGCGCATCGTAGCTGCGCTTGAACAGGGTGAAGTCGAGCAGGTCCTCGCTGGCGATGCCCAGGCGCTGCAGGATGGCAGGGCGCAGGTCTTCATCGGGATGGTCGATCGGCAGCTTGAGTTCGGTGATTCGTAACATGACAGGGTCCGGTTCGCGGGACGCACCAATGCGTCAGGGCGGTTTTACAAACCGGCGATTATAAGCCGCAAAGCCCGGACCCCGTGAGGTTAAAACGGTTGTCCGTCGCCTCAGTCGCTGCGCGAGCCACCGAAATAGGCACAACCGCGCTGGACCTGGCCATCGACCCGCAGTTCCGCGGTCAGGTGCTGCACGCTGCCGGTCTTGCTGTCCACGCAGCGCTGCGGCGCGACCCAGAGTTCGACATGGCGGTTGTTGGCTTCGCTGCTGAGGTTGAAACGGCCGTCGCCCAGTTGCTCTTCCAGGTAGGGCAGCGCCAGTGCCGGCTGGCCGGCACGTTCGATGCGCATGCCCTTGGCGCTGACATCGACGTTCCAGTCCGGAGCCTTGCCGCTGGCCCGCAGGATCAGGCGCGGGAAGTCGGGATCGCCGCAGGCATCGTTCGAGCGTTCGACGCGATACAGCTGGCTCAGCGCCACTTCACTGTCGGCGCCACCGGCCTTGCTCGGGGAGAAATGCCCACGCAGGTCGGCGAACAGCGTGCCCTGCTGGTCGGCCAGGCTGGCGGCTTCCTGGAGGATGCTGGTGCCACCGTTGTCCTTGACCACATAGCGCTGCTCGCCGACACAAGGCTTGAACAGCAGTTGGCCGTTGGCGGCGGTCAGTGTGCCCTGCATGCGGGTCTGGCCGGCCTGGGACTGCGTCCGGGGCTGGCCATCGAACACCGACAGCATCTGGCAACCGGCAAACAGAGGGAGCAGGGCAATACAAACAAGGGAACGGGCGGCACGCATCGTCGGGTCTCCAATCAAGTGCCGCCACGTTACGCAGCCCGGCCGTTCATCACAACCCCGGATCCAATCGCGTTTCTGTAGGAGCGAGGCTTGCCGGCGATGCAGGCGGCGCGGTGTGCCTGGTGCAGCGCTATCGCGAGCAATCGAGCGTCGACCGGCTGCTCCTACAAAAGGCGTGCGGAGTTCAGCCGACGATAAAAGTCTGGCCGGTCTGCAGACCTTCCACGCTCTTGGCGTAGGCCAGGGCCACGTCGGCGCCGGGAACCGGTTTGTAGCCACGGAAGTACGGGGCGTAGCTGTCCATGGCTTCCACCAGCACGGTCGGGCTTACCGAGTTCACCCGCAGGCCGCGTGGCAGCTCGATGGCGGCGGCGCGGACAAAGCCGTCGATGGCGCCGTTGACCAGGGCTGCCGAGGCGCCGCTGCGGATCGGGTCGCGGTTGAGGATGCCGGAGGTGAGGGTGAACGAGGCACCGTCGTTGGCGAACTCGCGGCCGATCAGCAGCAGGTTGACCTGGCCCATCAGCTTGTCCTGCAGGCCCAGGGCGAAGTGCTGTGCGTTCATCTCGCCCAGTGGCGCGAAGCTGACATTGCCCGCGGCGCAGATCAGCGCATCGAATTTGCCGGTTTGCTCGAAGAGTGCGCGGATCGAGGCGTTGTCGCTGATATCCACCCGGAAATCACCGCTGGTGCGGCCAATGCGGATGACTTCATGACGTTGCGACAGCTCTTTGTCGACCGCTGAACCTATGGTGCCGTTGGCGCCGATCAGAAGAATTTTCATGCTGTGGTTCCTCGCGTGGGTTGAACGAGGTTGCAGTCTAGTGCTGGTTTTTCCTGTTGATTAGCGCACTAATAGGCAACCTTTGGTTTTCAATTGGAAACAATCCATGAGCGAGATGGATGACCTGGCGGCATTCGCCGTGCTGATCGAGGCCGGCAGTTTCACCCTGGCCGCCCAGCAACTGGGCTGCAGCAAGGGGCAATTGTCCAAGCGCATCAGCGCCCTGGAGGCGCAGTTCTCGGTCGTGCTGTTGCAGCGCACCACGCGGCGCTTGAGCCTGACCGCGGCGGGCGCCGCCTTGTTGCCCCAGGCCCAGGCGCTGCTGGTCCAGGTCGAGCGGGCGCGCCAGGCCCTGGCGCGGCTCAGGGACGACATGGCCGGGCCGGTGCGGCTGACGGTGCCGGTGTCCCTGGGGGAGACCTTCTTCGACGGCCTGTTGCTGGAGTTTTCCCGGCAGTATCCCGAGGTGCAGATCGAGCTGGAGCTGAATAACAACTACCGCGACCTGACCCGGGACGGTTTCGACCTGGCGATCCGCTCGGAAGTGGCCAACGATCAGCGTTTGGTGGCCAGGCCGCTGCTGGCCTGGCACGAGATGACCTGCGCCAGCCCGGCCTACCTGGAACAGTATGGCGAGCCGCGAACCCCCAGGGACCTGGCCGAGCATCGTTGCCTGCTCAACAGCCACTACAGCGGTCGTGAGGAGTGGCTCTATCACCAGCAGCATGAATTGTTGCGGGTACGGGTGTCGGGGCCTTTCGCCAGCAAT
Source organism: Pseudomonas sp. GW460-12-10-14-TSB1 (assembly GCF_017349775.1). Lineage (NCBI taxonomy): Bacteria > Pseudomonadati > Pseudomonadota > Gammaproteobacteria > Pseudomonadales > Pseudomonadaceae > Pseudomonas > Pseudomonas sp. GW460-12-10-14-TSB1. The sequence continues at coordinate 34,969 of NZ_JACNAC010000019.1, read as the reverse complement.
CACTACAACCTGCTGAAAAAGGCCGCGCTGGTGGGCGCGGGGATCGCCCGGCTGCCGTCCTACCTGTTGCAGGCGGAACTGGCCGACGGACGTTTGCGCGGGCTGCTGCGCGACTACCAGACTCGCAGCATGCCAATGTACCTGGTGCACCCGTATCAGGGCGGATTGCCCAGGCGCACCCAGGTCCTGGCCGATTATCTGATTGGCTGGTTCAAGCGCAGCGGCGAAGCGCTGGATCGCCTGTAACCGTCAATCTCCCCGCGGATCTGTAGGAGCGAAGCTTGCTCGCGATGGCGGCGCCGCGGACTGTCTGAAAAACCGCGTTATCCTTCATCGCGCGCAAGCTGCGCTCCTACAGGATCGGGGAGCGGCTAGCGGTAGCGGCGGGCGATCAGGTGGTCGATGGATAACTTGCCGGGGCCGCGGGCCATCAGGTACAGCAGGACCGCCGCCCAGGTGCCGTGGGTCGGGTAGGCATCGGGGTAGACGAACAGCTGGATGGTCAGGGTCATGCCCAGCAGCGCCAGGGCCGAGAAGCGTGTGGCGAAACCGACCAGCAGCAGCAGCGGGAACAGATGCTCGGCGAATGCCGCCAGGTGCGCGGCCAGTTCGGGGGAGAGCAGCGGTACCCGGTACTCGCTCTGGAACAAGGGAATGGTCGAATCGGCCAGGCGTGGCATGCCGAGCTCGAACGTCCCGGAGAACAGATCGATGGCCAGGCCCTCGACCTTGGTCTGGCCGGATTTCCAGAACACCGCGGCGATGGAGAAGCGCGCGATAAAGGCGATCAGGCTGTGGGGAATACGCTCCAGCAGCTGGATGAGCCGGTTCATCCCGTGGGCGAGCGTGTAGTGTTTGGTGCAGTGGGTGTGCATGTTCAGACCTCGGAATGGGGGGACAGGCGAGTGATGGCGCCGCGACCGATCAACAGCGCCAGGGCCTGGCTTGGATCGAATGTCGGATCGGCCGCCAAGGCATTGGCCGCGGCGACTTGCAGCGGTTGTGAGTGGTGCAGGCTGTGGATGAAGCAGGCGACTCCGGCGTCGATGGCGAACACCTCGACCTCCAGGTCGTGACGCAGTACCAGGGCGTTTTGTCCTTGCTGCAGGTCGATCGCCTGCCAGTCGCCATCGCCCTGGTGGGCGGCCCATAGGGCGACCACCGGGTGGGCCGATTCCAGGAGGCCGAGCGAAGGGTGCAGTTCCAGGCGCAATTGCCCCAGGGTTGCAGGCTCGGCCATGGCCGCGGCGATCTGCTGCGGTTGTACCGGGCAGGCGTCGGCGGCGTGATAGGCCGTGACCCGCAGGCGTTCCAGGCACGCGACATCGGCCAGGTAAGGCAGGCCGGCGGCGGGTGGGAAACCGTCGATGAAGTCGGCGAAGTCATAGCCATAGTCGCTGAGTACGGCGCTGGTGGGCGGGAAGTTCCTGACATAGAGCGCGGCCATGGCCCGGAAGAACTCATCGCCCACCAGTTGCGCCACCACCGGATAGGCGTCGGCCAGGGCGTTGATCAGCGAACTCTGCACATTGTTGCGGTACACCGCGAAGCGGCTGGCCGGGTCGGCGCCGTTGCCGCAGTACAGGCCCGCGGGGCAGGGCTGGTCGGGGTCGAGCAGGGCGCTGGCGAAGCTGGCTTGCGTGTTCACGGTAGCCTCCTGGCGCATTGCAGCAGCTCATCCGCCTGGCGCACCTCGGCGTGCAGCACGGAAAACGCCGGCACCTGGTTGTCGCGCTCGATCAGGGTCGCGGTCGGTCCGATCCGCTCCAGCAGCCGCAGGTAAAGCGCCCACACGGCGTTGTCGATCGGCGCGCCGTGATCGTCGATCAGCAAGCGGTCGCCCAGGCTGTCGCTGTCTTCGGCAAACCCGGCCAGGTGAATCTCGCCCACCGCGTGCAACGGCAGGGCATCGATATAGGCCAGCGGGTCGCGTCGGTGGTTGATGCACGACACGTAGACATTGTTCACGTCCAGCAACAGGCCGCAGCCGGTGCGGCCTATCACCTCGCGGATGAATTCGGCCTCGTCCATGCTCGACTGGCGAAACTCCAGGTAGGTCGCCGGGTTCTCCAGCAGCATGGGGCGGCGCAATGTGCTCTGCACCTGGTCGATGTGTTCGCAGACACGGTTCAGGGTCGGCCGGTCATAGGCCAGGGGCAGCAGGTCATTGAGAAACACCGGGCCATGGCTGGACCAGGCCAGGTGTTCGGAAAAGGATTGGGGTTGATAACGCTCGATCAGCACGGCCAGGCGTTTCAGGTGCTGTTGGTCCAGCGGACCTTCGGCGCCGATCGACAGGCCGACGCCGTGCAGCGACAGCGGATACTGCTCGCGGATCAGCCCCAGGTAGTGATGGAACGGCCCGCCGGCGACCATGTAGTTTTCCGCATGGACTTCAAAGAAACCGATATCGGGCTGTTCCCTCAGGACCTGGCGAAAATGCTCGGTCTTGAGCCCCAGCCCGGCGCGTTGCGGCAGGCTGGAGGCGGTCGCCTGAGTGGCGGGATGGAGGGGGAGTGGTACGGCCATGTTCATCATCGACACTCAGGCAGGTAGCTTACGACTTGGCTTTGTAGGCTTGCAGCTGGCCGAAACCGGTAGGCGAGGTGCTGCTGGCGGTTTTCTCGCAGGTGCCTTTAGGAACCAGCTTCCAGGCGTTGGCCTGGTGGTCGACTTTGGCGGTACCGGCACAGGTGGTGCCCGCGCCTGCCGCGCAATCGTTCTTGCCTTTCATGGCGACGCCAAAGCATTTCTCCATGTCGTCGGCGGCCTGGGCGGTGGTCGGCAGCGCGGCCATGCTCAAGGCAGAACCGAGGGCCAGGGCCAGGGCGGCGGCGGACAGGGTGCGAGTGGTAGCGGTCATGGTGTTTCTCCAGAAAAGGTATTGGGGAAGGCAGGCATGTGTGCCTGCTTATCCCTCTAGAGAAAGGTCGATGGGGTTTGTTACAGCGAGCGCTGAAAAATATTCAGCGGTGCGAGGTTTGCCTGCCTCGGGAGTCAGTCCGGGAGGTCGTGGCGCCTGCATCGCCGGCAAGCCTGGCTCCTACAGGGGCGGGGCGCGCGGGTTTGTAGGAGCGAGGCTTGCCCGCGATTTCCAGGCGAAAAAAACGGCCCTGAAGGGCCGTTCTTTGTTGCAGCAGGTGCTTAGCCGCCCAGATAGGCTTCGCGCACCTTGGGGTCGGTCAGCAGGGCTTCGCCGGTGCCTTGCATCACCACCCGGCCGTTCTCCAGAACATAGGCACGGTCAGCGATCTTCAGCGCCTGGTTGGCGTTCTGCTCCACCAGGAACACCGTCACGCCGTCACGGCGCAGCTGTTCGATGATGTCGAAGATCTGCTGGATGATGATCGGCGCCAGGCCCAGGGACGGTTCGTCGAGCAGCAACAGCTTGGGCTTGCTCATCAGCGCACGGCCGATGGCGAGCATCTGCTGCTCGCCGCCGGACATGGTGCCGCCGCGCTGGTTGAAGCGTTCCTTGAGGCGCGGGAACAGGCCCAGGACCTTGTCCATCTGCTCCTGGTAATCGCCCTTGTCGGTGAAGAACCCGCCCATGGCGAGGTTCTCCTCCACGGTCAGGCGGGCGAAGACCCGACGACCTTCCGGCACCACGGCAATGCTCTTGCGCATGATCTGCGCGGAGGTCTGCCCCACCAGTTCCTCACCCAGGTAACGGATGCTGCCGCTGTGGGCCTGCGGCGAACCGCAGAGGGTCATCAGCAGGGTGGATTTGCCGGCGCCGTTGGCGCCGATCAAGGTGACGATCTCGCCCTGGCGGATCTCGACGTTGACGCTGTGCAGCGCCTGGATCTTGCCGTAGAAGGTGGAAACGTTTTCGAACTGCAGCATTTACGCTTCCCCCAGGTAGGCTTTGATCACTTCAGGATTGTCGCGGATCTGTTCCGGCGTGCCGTCGGCCAGGGGCGTGCCCTGGTTGATCACGACGATGTGGTCGGAAATGCTCATGACCAGCTTCATGTCGTGTTCGATCAGCAGCACCGTGGCGTTGTGCTCTTCGCGCAGCACGCCGATCAGCGCCTTGAGGTCTTCGGTTTCCCTCGGGTTGAGTCCGGCGGCCGGTTCGTCGAGCATGAGGATCCGCGGACGGGTCATCATGCAGCGGGCGATTTCCAGGCGCCGTTGCTGACCGTAGGCCAGGGTACCGGCGGGACGGTTGGCGAACTCCTTGAGGTTGACCTTTTCCAGCCAGTACTCGGCGTATTCCATGGCCTCGCGCTCGCTCTTGCGGAACGCCGGGGTCTTGAACAGGCCGGCCAGGAAGTTGGTGTTCAGGTGACGGTGCTGGGCGATCAACAGGTTCTCGACCGCGGTCATGTCCTTGAACAGCCGCACGTTCTGGAAGGTGCGTACCACGCCCTTGAGGGCGATCTTGTGGCCGGGCAGGCCCTGGATCGGCTCGCCGTCCAGCAGGATGCTGCCGGCGGTGGGCTGGTAGAAACCGGTCAGGCAGTTGAACACCGTGGTCTTGCCGGCGCCGTTCGGGCCGATCATCGATACCACTTGTTTCTCTTTGACGGTCAGGGCTACGCCGTTGACCGCCAGCAGGCCGCCGAAGCGCATGCTCAGGCCCGTTACTTTCAGGATCTCACGGCTCATTTGCGCAGCTCCATGTGAGGACGTTGCATGGGCAGCAGGCCTTGAGGACGCCAGATCATCATCAGCACCATCATGGCGCCGAACATCAACATGCGGTATTCGCTGAATTCACGCATCAGTTCAGGCAGCAGGATCATCACGGTGGCCGCAAGGACCACGCCCAACTGCGAGCCCATGCCGCCCAGCACCACGATGGCGAGGATGGTCGCGGACTCGATGAAGGTGAAGGACTCCGGCGTCACCAGGCCCTGGCGCGCAGCGAAGAAGCTGCCGGCGAAACCGGCGAAGCAGGCACCCAGGGTGAAGGCCGACAGCTTGATCACGGTCGGGTTCAGGCCCAGTGCACGGCAGGCGATTTCGTCTTCACGCAGGGCTTCCCAGGCACGCCCCAGGGGCATGCGCAGCAAGCGGTTGATGACGAACAGGGCGAACAGCGCCAGCAACAGCGCGACCAGGTAAAGGAAGATCACCTTGTTGATCGAGTTGTATTCGATGCCGAAGTACTCGTGGAAGGTCTGCATGCCCTCGGCGGCCCGGCGTTCGAAGGACAAGCCGAAGAACGTCGGTTTATCGATGTTGCTGATGCCGTTCGGACCACCGGTGAGGTCGGTCAGGTTGCGCAGGAACAAGCGGATGATTTCACCGAAGCCCAGGGTCACGATCGCCAGGTAGTCACCGCGCAGGCGCAATACCGGGAAGCCCAGCAGGAAGCCGAAAGTGGCTGCCATCAGGCCGGCGATAGGCAGGCAGATCCAGAAGCTCAACCCGTAGTAGTGCGACAGCAGCGCGTAGCTGTAGGCGCCCACGGCGTAGAAGCCGACGTACCCCAGGTCCAGCAGGCCGGCCAGGCCGACCACGATGTTCAGGCCCAGGCCGAGCATCACGTAGATCAGCACCAGGGTGGCGATATCCACCGCGCCGCGGGAGCCGAAGAACGGCCAGATAAACGCACCGATGATCAGCGCAATGATGATCCAGCGCTGGGTGGTCGGCAGGGTCAGGAAGTTACTGGCCTTGGCCGGGATCACCGGCATGTTGGGCGAGGACTTCCAGGCCGCGCTGATCTGATGGTCGAACAGCACCCGCAGGAACATCAGCACCGAACACAGGGCGATGATGGTCAGCGTGGTGGGGCTGGTGCCATGGACTTCCAGGTTGATGCCGACGATGGTCAGTTTCAAACCGAGTATCGGGTAGGCGACAGCCCACACCAGCAAGGCGCTGAAGAACGCCTGTCGAAGATTCCTAGTCATACTTTCTCAACCTCCGGACGGCCCAGCAGGCCGGTTGGCCGGAACAACAACACCAGAACCAGCAGGCCGAACGCCACGACGTCCTTGTACTGGTCGCCGAAGATATCGGCACCGAAGGCTTCCGCCACCCCAAGTACCAGGCCGCCCAGCATGGCGCCCGGAATGCTGCCGATGCCGCCCAGTACCGCGGCGGTGAAGGCCTTGAGACCGACCAGGAAGCCGGCGTTGGGGTTGATCACGCCGTATTGCATGCTCAGCAGCACGGCCGCGATCGCCGCCAGCGCGGCACCGATCACGAAGGTCAGGGCGATGATGTTGTTGGTGTTGATACCCAGCAGGTTGGCCATCTTGATGTCCTCGGCGCAGGCACGGCAGGCGCGGCCCAGGCGGGAACGGGAGATGAACAGGGTCAGGCCGAGCATGGCGATCAGCGTCACCACGAACACCACGATTTGCATGTAGGAGATCAGCACTTCATGTGCGCCACCTGGCCCGATGGAGAAGTTGCCCGGGATCAGGTTGGGGATGGATTTGTCCTTGGAGTCCTGCGCCAGCAGAACCGTGTTCTGCAGGAAGATCGACATGCCGATGGCCGAGATCAGCGGGATCAGACGGTTGCTGCCGCGCAGGGGGCGGTAGGCGATCCGTTCGATGCTGTAGCCGTAGGCACTGGTAACGACGATGGTCGCGATGAAGGCCGCGGTCATCAACAGCGGGACACTGTCGAGTCCCATCATGGTCAGGCCTGCGATGGCGATGAACGCCACATAGGAACCGATCATGTACACCTCGCCGTGGGCGAAGTTGATCATTCCAATGATGCCGTAAACCATCGTATAGCCGATGGCGATCAGGGCATACGTGCTGCCAACGGTGAGACCGTTAACCAGCTGTTGGAAAAAGTGATAGAGGTCAGGCATTACAGCGCTCCTAAAAACCTGATACGCATTTCACTGGTGGAGTCATTTTCCCGCCTGCGCCCCGTGGATCTGCATCCACTTCGGGTCAGGTTTTGCCAGCGAACCGCTGATGACGGTTTTGAGATTTTCAGGTGGGCGGGCTCCCGGATCACGGAAAACAGGCCCAATACGTTCGTAAAACAAAGCCCACGGCACGCCGTGGGCTTTATTGGCAGTCAGTCAGACAGGGCCTTATTGAGGCGAGACTTCGGTTTTAGGTTTGCCGAAGTGCCACTCGTAGACCACGAACTTGAAGTCTTTCAGGTCGCCCTTGGCGTCGAAGCTCAGGTCGCCAGTGGGGGTCTTGAAAGTACCGGCGTGGATGGCTTCGGCCACTTTGGTCGGGTCTTCGCTCTTGGCGGCGGTGATACCGCCGGCAATGACTTCAACCGCGGAGTAGGAAGGGAACACGAACGGACCGCTCGGGTCTTCTTTCTTGGCCTTGAACGCATCTGCCAGGGCCACGTTGGCCGGATCCTGGTCGAAGGATTTCGGCAGGGTCACCAGCAGGCCTTCGGACGCGTCCTTGGCGATCTGCGAAATGGAGTCGTTACCCACGCCTTCCGGACCCATGAACTTGGCCTTCAGGCCTTTTTCCTGGGCCTGGCGCAGGATCAGGCCCAGCTCCGGGTGGTAGCCGCCGTAGTAGACGAAGTCGACGTTGGCTTGCTTGAGCTTGGCGATCATCGAGGAGAAGTCTTTGTCGCCGGCGTTGATGCCTTCGAACACGGCAACCTTGGTGCCTTTCTTCTCGAGGGTCTGTTTAACGGCGGTGGCGATGCCTTCACCGTATTGCTGCTTGTCGTGCAGCACGGCAACGATTTTCGGTTTCACGTGGTCGGCGATGTAGTTGCCGGCGGCAGGGCCCTGGGCGCTGTCCAGGCCGATGGTGCGGAACACCATCTTGTAACCACGGGTGGTGATGTCCGGGCTGGTGGCGGCGGGGGTGATCATGACCACGCCTTCGTCTTCGTAGATGTCCGAAGCCGGTTGAGTGGAGCTGGAGCACAGGTGACCGATCACGAACTTGACGCCGTCGTTGACGACTTTGTTGGCTACGGCGACGGCTTGTTTCGGATCGCAGGCATCATCGTATTCAACGGCCTGGAGCTGCTTGCCATCGACGCCGCCCTTGGCGTTGATTTGTTCGATGGCCATTTTGGCGCCACTGAACTGCATGTCGCCGTACTGGGCTACAGGGCCGGTCTTGGGGCCGGCGATGCCGATCTTGATGGTGTCAGCTGCGAACGAATGGCTGGCGACTCCGGCCAGAACCATAGCGGCAAACAGTTTGGAAATCTGCTTAGTAGCCTTATTCATAGTGCTCCACTCTTACTGTTGTAATTTTTATAGTCCTGGCGCCGTAGCAGCAGAACCGGGTCAGATATCTCTTGGATATCCCCGGAAAATGCCCCCGGCAACTGTACCGGTACAGTGTAGAGCGCCGATTGTTAGCCTGGGAAGCTGGCGCCAGGGGGCAAAATCAGGGGGTGTCGCTTTATTGAAAGAAAAAGACAGAATCGCGGCGGGGTTTTGACCGTATTCAGCGAGCAATCCTTGGCTCTCCTGCACTTCTCTATCGTTGACGCAATTGCAACCGGGTTTGTCTGCCAGAGCACCGACGTTATCATTGCGCCGATTTCTTTTCGGGACAGGCCCATGACTCAAGAACCTAGCACCCTCTATGCCAAGCTGCTTGGTGAAACCGCATCTATTACCTGGAAGGAGCTGGAGCCGTTCTTCGCCAAGGGTGCCCTATTGTGGGTCGACGCCAGCCTGGATTTGATCGAGGCGGCCGAGGCCATGGCCGACAACCAGGCCGAGAAAGTCTCTGCCTGGCTGGCCGCCGAGAAGGTGGGCAAGGTGTCTGCAACGCGGGCGCTGGATCTGGTGGAGCGTGATCCGCTGCTGTGGGCGGTGGTGGTTTCGCCGTGGATTCTGGTCCAGGAAAGGGCGCAGGCCGAAGGTTGAGCACCAAAATGGTGCTTGGCTTTTCCGGCTGAAAGTGTGTAGCCGAGTAACCGCGATCACGGTGATGGCAAGTTGCCCGTGGAGAAAGGCCCCACCCGTTTCAGGCTGACGGTGACGTAAGCGGAATGGGAACAGTTTTCAAGGCCGCCTGAGGGCGGCCTGATTGTTTCTGGAGACTGCCTTCCTTCTATATATCGCCCTTGCAGGAGCCGTCGGTCGGACGCTGGCGAAAGCCATCGACCGGCGGCACCTACAGGGGCGACAGGCGGTCAGTAAGCCGTCCGCCCCGTATGGTTGTTCAGCGAGATGACCTTGGTCTTGCCGATGCGGTGGCGATAGATCTCGCGCAGGTACTTGATGGCTTTCTTCACGCAATCGCGGGACAGGCGGATGTCGTTGATCGAGACGAACTTGTCCTTGTCGTTGATCAGCTCGCGGTACTTCTTCTCGTACATCGGCTTGATCGCGTACCAGTTGGTATCGAGGATCTTCGCCGGGTTCTCGAACTCGTTGAGCAGCTCGTCGATGCGGCTTTCATCGAACTCCTCGCTGACGATGAAATCGAGGATCGAGTTGTCCAGGGTCTCGTCGAAGCGGTACGGGTTGCGGGCAAAGCAACGCTTGATAAAGGCCACGATCAGGGTCAGGAAGTCGTCCGACAGGCACGGGCTCTTGGCGATCAGGGTGGTCAGCGAGAGGTTGGCCGAGGCGCCGATCACCAGGGCGTAACGCTTGAGGGTGGTGTTGGGGAACAGGCTGTTGAGGTGGGTCTTGAGCCGGTTCAGGTCCATGTACGACAGCTTGTAGTCCTTCGGCAGGGAGACGATCGACACCACCGACGAGCAGTTCTTGAAGAAGTGCAGGTCGTGCAGCGCGGCCGCGTCGTAACCGGAAGCCTTGTATTGCTCCAGCGCCGCGCGGTAGCGCTTGGACTCGATCGGCAGCAGGCTGATGCCCTCGATAGCCTGGGTCACCTTGTTGAAGTGCGGCAGGTCGATGGAGCGGAAGAACAGGTCGTCGATGTTCAGGCGCTGCGGCTCTTTCTCGAACACCTTGAACTTGTCGCCGGTCGGCACCGGGGTTTCCGGGACCACGGACTCGGCATAGGCGATCGCCACCGGGCCGGCCAGGCTCATGAACAGGTCGTTGGCATCCAGGCGGATGGTCTCGCCGATGTCGATGCCGGCGCGGCGGAAGTAGTTCTGGTCGTAGTCGGTGGTCACCGCCTGGGCGGTGAGGATGTTGAAGATCTGCTGGGAGATGTACTGGTTGGCGTGCTTCTCCATGGCGTTGACGTCGATGTTCTGGATGTTGCCGTCATCGCTTTCTTCGGCATAACGCATGATGTCGTTGGAGATCAGCATCATCGCGTTCCATGGGCGGATGCGCCCCATGACGCTGGCTTCGCTGCTGTCTTCGTTATCGAAGTTGTAGGAGAAGTCCCATTCTTCCGACAGGTATTTGCACAGCAGGCGTCCGGCGTTGATGTGCAAGGCTTCGGACATTTCGCTGCGGTGGTCGGAGATATTCGGCAGTACGCAGATACCGCTGGTGAAGATCGGCTCGAAGACGAAGGAATGGCCGCTCTTGCTGTCGTGCTCGTCGATCGGCTTGGTGTCGAACGTCTTGTTCATGTACGAGTACTGCTGGGCCAGGCCGAACTCCGAGGCCATGCCCGAACCGGTACCGCCGCCGGCGCTGAAGATCGAGAAGTACAGGCGCGACTGGTTGGCCTTGATGCCGCAGGAGTCGATCAGGTACGAGTGGATCATTTTCCAGTCGGGGCTGGAGAAGCGCTGGGTGTCCTTGTTGAGGATGATCTTGGCCAGGTACTGGCCGAGGATCGGCGCGTTACCGGCGCCGCCGGCATGGACTTCCGAGAGGTCCATGATCTTCATCTTGCTGTAGTCGCGGATGAAGCCGCTCTTTTCGCCCTTGCGCGAGAAGCGGATGCGCCCGGCGATGTCCTTGTCCAGGTCGCCCAGCATTACCAGCGGCTCGACCAGGAACACCGGTTTGCTCGCCTTGTTCTGGCCCAGGCGCAGGTTGTGGCGGATCCACTGGGCGGGGCTGTAGCCCTTGTCGGCATAGGCCTTGTCGTCGTTGTTGAACTCGTTGAGGTAGAACTTGCGGGCGTTGTACACCAGCTCCGCCACATCCAGGGCGATGTTCGACCCGCAGCGGCCCAGGCCGATCAGACAGACCGAGGGAAACTCCTGCTCGCGACGCGCCTCGAGTTCGTCCTCCAGGTGCGGCGCGCAGGGGAATACCGAGTCGCGCAGGCCGTCGAGGTTGTCGAGGATGCGGTCGGTGTTGGTTTCGGTGAAGTAGAGGTACTGCTGGGGCGCCTGAGGGCGCGAGCTGGACAATGGCTTCGAATCTGAAAAGCTCTGGCTGCCCGGGGTCAGCGTCAGTTCGGATACTGCGTTGGCAGAATTGTTTTTAGAAGTCATTGTGCGCCGTGTGCCTGGACTGGTCGGCTCGGTGACAAGATATCAAAGAGCCATCAAGTGGGGTCTCGCGACTTTACAGTGCGATATTGGCCCTAGCGATAGGGATAAGTCTGATGGCCGCTAGGGGGAATCCTTTCCTAAGTTCAGATGAATCGGCCAGTTTTCGGTGATCTTTAATCAAAAGGAGGCAAGATGATGGCAACGTTACCCACCCTCGGGTTCGCCGGTATTGGCCTGATGGGCTTGCCCATGTGTCGCCGTCTGCTGGCGGCGGGTTATCCCCTGGTGGTGTGGAACCGCAACCGGGAAAAATGCACGCCACTGCTGGAAGCGGGTGCGCGACTGGCCGAGACCCCGGCCCGGCTGTGCGAGGCGGCGGACCTGGTGCTGCTGTGCCTGGCCAACACCGAGGTGGTGCGCGAGGTGGTGTTCGGTGCCGAGGGTATCGCCCAGGGAGCTCGGGCCGGCCAGTTGCTGGTGGATCTCTCCAGCCTGGAACCGACCGCTACCCGGGAAATGGCCGCGCAGCTGGCGAGCAGCACCGGCATGGGCTGGGTCGATGCCCCGGTGTCCGGCGGCACGCCCGGTGCCGAGGCCGGCAGCCTGGCGATCATGGTCGGTGGCGAGGCGGCGGATATCGAAAGGGTTCGGCCGATCCTGCTCAACCTGGGGCAGCGGGTGACCCATATGGGCGGCGTCGGCGCCGGCCAGGTGACCAAGGCCTGCAACCAGATGATCGTCGCCTGCAATGCGCTGGTGATCGCCGAAGTGGTGGCGCTGGCCGAACGTTCCGGGGTCGATGCGTCATTGCTGGCCGAGGCGCTGGCCGGTGGTTTTGCCGATTCCAGGCCGCTGCAGATCCTTGCCCCGCAGATGGCCGAAAGCCGCTTCGAACCGATCAAATGGCATGTGCGCACCCTGCTCAAGGATCTGGATGGTGCGGTGAAGTTTTCTCGCGAGCAGGGCTCGGCCACGCCGATCAGCGGATTGGCCGCACAACTGATGCGCCTGCATGGCGGCCAGGGCTATCTGGAGCAGGATCCCGCGACCCTGATCCGCCTGTATCGCGAACCGGCGTCAGAGGGCTGACCGCGCCGACGGCGGGCAGCATTCGCTGCTCGATCTCGTCGATCATCCCGGGCAGCTCTTCCAGGGGCATCGCACGGCTGAGCAGGTAGCCCTGGATGAAGTCGCAGCCGTACTGGGCGAGGAACTCGTACTGCTGCTCGCTCTCGACGCCTTCGGTCACCACCTGCAAGTGCAGGGTATGGGCCATGACGATGATCGCCTGGACGATCTCCTTGTCCTGGGTCGACTGGGGCACGTCCTGGATGAACGAGCGGTCGATCTTCAGGGTGTTGAGCGGCAGGCGCTTGAGGTAGGCGAGGGACGAGTAACCGGTACCGAAGTCGTCGATCGACAGCGAAACGCCGAGATTGCGGATCTGTCGCAACAGGGCCACGGTGCTGTCGATGTTACCCATCAGGGCGTTTTCCGTGACTTCCAGTTCCAGGCGCTGGGGCGCGACACCGGCGCTGCTCAGGGCGTTGGCGATCTCCTCGGCCAGCTCTTCCCGGGCCAGGTTCAGGGCCGAGCAGTTCACTGCGATTTTCAGCTCGGCAAAGCCGTGGCGGGACAGGGCGGCCAGGTCCTCGCAGGCCTTGCGCAGGACCCAGTTGTCCAGTTCGGCAATCAGCCCGTTGGCTTCGGCGATCCCGATGAAGCGATCCGGGGCCAGCAGCCCGTGCAACGGATGCCGCCAGCGCACCAGCGCTTCGAGCTTGCTGACCTTGCGGCTGCTCAGGTCGTAGATGGGTTGGTAATACAGGGTCAATCCGGCTTCGCTGCGCAGGGCGTTGCGCAATTCTTCCTCCAGTTGCAGTTCCAGGCTGGCCCGGGTCTTCAGGTTGGCGCTGAAGAAATGCAGGCTGTTGCGACCGCTGCCCTTGGATTGGTAGAGCGCTAGGTCGGCATGCTTGAGCAGCTCTTCGCTGGTCTTGCCATCGTCGGGAAAGACGCTGATGCCGATGCTGGTGGTCATCACCATGCGCCGTCCTGCCAGTTCGATGGGTTCTTTCATCTTGCTCATGATGCGTTGCGCCATGTGCTGGGCTTCGTCGCGGTCGTTCAGGCTCATGAGGATGCAGAACTCGTCTCCGCCGAAACGCGCCACCACGTCTTCATGGCTGCGGGTGGAGCTTTTGATATGGCCGGCAATCACCTTCAACAGTTCGTCGCCGGCATCGTGGCCGAGGCTGTCGTTGATCCGCTTGAAGTGATCGATATCGAGGAACATCACCGCCAGCATGCCGCCCTGCACAGTCTTTTCGATGAGCTTTTCGGCGAACAGCTGATTGAAGCCGCGACGATTGATCAGATTGGTCAGGGCGTCGTAATGCGCCACCTGTTGCAGCGCCACCCGGGCCTGGTCCAGCTGGCTCAGTAAGGTGTTGACCCGGCGCAGGTCCTGTTCCTTGTGCTGGAGTTTCTTGTCCGCCAGGGCCGCGCTGATGCTACTGCCGATGATCAACAGGGCGATGACGGCGATGGTCAGGCCCAGTTGCAAGGGGTTGTCGTCCACCGCGATCGAGGGCGTGCCCGCCGCTGGCATCACCAGTTTCAACGCCCACATGCCGGTGAAATGCATGGCGACTATGCCACCCCCCAACAGCAGGCTGGACGCATATTTGAGCAACTGGTGGAGCATGCCGCTGCCATTGCTCAGGTAGCGGGACAAGAGCAAGGCGACCAGGCTCGCGCTGATGGCGATGGCAATCGACAGACCGAAGAGGTCGGGCTGGTAGTAGGCCGTGGCTTGCGAGCGCATGGCCGCCATGCCGACATAATGCATGGTGCAGATGCCCAGGCCGATCCAGATCGACGCCAGCAGGTAGCGCCACAGCTGCAATTGGGCATGGCTGAGGGTCTTCATCGCCAGCCAGGATGCAATCACCGCGATCAGCAGTGACACCAGGGTCATGGGCAGGTCGTAATGGGTTTCGATGGGGATCTGCAGCGCCAGCATGCCGATGAAGTGCATGGCCCAGATGCCGCCGGCCAGGCAGAAGGCGCCGACCCAGCGCCAGCGTTGCTGGGCCGCTGCCAGGTCGACGTGGCGCACCCGTTCGGCCATGTCCAGGGTGGCGAAGCTACCGGCGCAGGCCACCAGATAGGCGAGGATCACCAGCACGGGGTTGTGATTGCAGGTGAGTAATACCTGCCCGCCTTCGGGGAGCTCGGTAAAAAAATGCAGACCAAGCCATTCCATCGCATGCCCCGTTTCTTGAGTCATCCAGGGCCAGCCCTGGGTGGCTGGCCAATGGGACTGAGTATAGGAAGCCGAGGCAAGGCCGGGAGCGATGGTGGCAAATTGACTTAAATGATTTCGGAATTCAATTCATAGCCAATCGAGCTAAGCGCTCTGTTCGAAGTACTGCGTCGGCTCCAGGGGCGCGAGCCCGAATGCCGCGCGCGCGGCGTCGCAATCGACGTTCTGTTGGCCATTTTCCCAGGACGCCTCGAACTCGCGGCAGGTGCTGGAGCGCTGGTGATAGATCGAACAGCTGACTTCCTTTCCGACTTCGCCGGTCAGCGCGGTGCAGCGGGTCGGCTTGCAATCGGTCCCGAGCATGGCGACCCGGCTGGGGCTGATGGACGCCACCAGATCGTCGGGGACCGTACCGCCGGAAGAGGCGCATTCACCCCAGAAAAAAGACACACGAAAGTGTGAACAGCAGGCACCGCAATTCAGACACGGACTGGCTTCGGACATGGGCGTATTCAAAGGGGAGGAGGTTGATGAGGGGGGGCAGCAAGGCCGCTATTCTAGGCTTCGCAACGGCCTTGGGAAGGGGGCGCGCGAGGTATTTTTCAGGCCCTGTGCAAGCCCTTGAAAAATCGGGCTTTAGCCCCGGTACCCGGGGACTTTCGGCGGTTTCGGCGGGGGCGCTGGCGCTGTTTGGGCAGCCGTCGAGCGCGGTCGACGAACCACGCTTCGGATTACCTGATATCAGACTTACGAATCATTACAGACAACCGCGGCGGGGCTGACTAGATTGCAACTTCCAGGCTCGGTTGCGTCTGGCCGAATAACAATAAATGAGACCGACCCATGCAGAACTCGACCCAAGCGGCGAATGCCTGGCGCATTCTGTTCCTGTTGTTCCTGGCTAACCTGTTCAACTTCTTCGATCGCACCATTCCGGCCATCATCATCGAGCCGATCCGCATGGAATGGCACCTGAGCGACTTCCAGATCGGCATCATCGGCACCGCCTTCACCATCGTCTATGCCATTGCCGGCCTGCCCCTGGGACGCATGGCCGATACCGGCTCGCGCAGCAAGCTCATGGGCTGGGGCCTGGCGGTGTGGAGCGGGCTGACCGCGGTCAACGGCCTGGTGGGCAGTTTCTGGAGTTTCCTGATCGTGCGCATGGGCGTCGGCATCGGCGAAGCCAGCTATGCGCCGGCCGCCAACTCGCTGATCGGCGACCTGTTCCCGGCCCATCGCCGGGCCCGGGCCATGGGCATCTTCATGCTCGGCCTGCCCTTGGGCCTGTTACTGGCGTTCTTCACCATCGGCGCCATGGTCAAGGCCTTCGACAGCTGGCGCGCACCCTTCTTTATCGCCGCGGTACCGGGCCTGTTGCTAGCGGTGTTCATGTTCTTCATCAAGGAGCCCAAGCGTGGGGCGGCGGAGACGGTGAAGGTCTCCCAGGAGCGCGTCGACCGGCCGATCCGCCGGGTGCTGGCGATCCCGACCTTTCTCTGGCTGGTGCTGGCCGGGCTGACCTTCAACTTCGCTACCTACGCCTGCAACTCGTTCCTGGTGCCGATGCTGCAGCGTTATTTCCTGATGCCCTTGCAGGACGCCGCGGTGGCGACCGGGGTGATAGTCGGGGTGACCGGCCTGTTCGGGCTGACCCTGGGCGGTTGGGTCGCCGACAAGATTCACCAGCGTGTCGCCAACGGCCGGTTGTTGTTCGCCGCCTTCAGCATGCTGGTCTCGACCCTGTGCACCGCCTGGGCCCTGCATGCCGGGCGCATCGAGATTGGGGTGTTCGTCGCGGTGTTCAGTGTCGGCTGGCTGTTTGCCTACAACTTCTATACCTGCGTTTACACGGCGATCCAGGATGTGGTCGAACCACGCTTGCGCGCCACGGCCATGGCGCTGTTCTTCGCTGGCCTGTATCTGTTGGGCGGTGGCCTGGGGCCGGTGGTGGTGGGGGCGCTGTCCGATCACTTCGCCCATGCGGCGATGTACGCCGCCGGGGCCGAGCAGATGACCGAGGCGTTCAAGGCGGTTGGCCTGCATGACGCCATGTACCTGATCCCGGTGGCGTTGCTGCTGACCATGCTGTTCCTGTTCCTGGCTTCGCGCTGCTTTGTGCGCGATGCACAGCGCATGAAGGACGGGTTGGTGCCGGGCGAGCCAGCGGGAGCGGCGGTGGCCGCTTGAACAGGTGCTTTGTAGGAGCGAGGCTTACCCGCGATGAACGATGACGCGGTGTGCCAGATAGAACGGGTTGCTCCCATCGCGGGCAAGCCTCGCTCCTACAGAAACAAATAAAAAAAGGCCCGCATTGTGCGGGCCTTTTTCATTTACCGGGAGAGCAGGGGATCAGCCCGCCACCAGTACCCGGATCGCTTCCAGGCGCAGCGCCGCTTTCTCAAGCATGGCCAGGCCTTGTTCGCGTTGTTGGCGCAGGGCCACCAGCTCGCTGTCGCGCACGGTCGGGTTGACCGCTTGCAACGCGGTCAGGCGCGCCAGTTCTTCGTCGGTGTCGGCGGCCAGGCGACGTTGCGCCTCGGCCACGCGCTCGGCGTGACGCGGGGCGATCTTCGCTTCACCGGCGTTGATCTTCGGCGTCAGTTGGTCGCGCTGGGCCTGGATGAACTTGTTGGCGCTGGCCCGTGGCACGCTTTCCAGCTGGTCGTTGAGGGTCTCGAAGGCGACGCGCGCCGACAGGTCGTTGCCGTTGGCGTCCAGCAGGCAGCGCAGGGCAGCCGGTGGCAGGTAACGGCCCAACTGCAGCGAACGCGGTGCTACCACCTCGCTGACGTACAGCAGTTCCAGCAACACGGTGCCGGGTTTCAGCGCCTTGTTCTTGATCAGCGCCACGGCGGTGTTGCCCATGGAGCCGGACAGCACCAGGTCCATGCCGCCTTGCACCATCGGGTGTTCCCAGGTGATGAACTGCATGTCTTCGCGAGACAGCGCCTGGTTGCGGTCGTAGGTGATGGTCACGCCTTCGTCGTCGCCCAGCGGGAAGCTGGCGTCGAGCATTTTTTCGCTCGGCTTGAGGATCAGCGCGTTGTCCGAATGGTCTTCGCTGTCGATGCCGAAGGCGTCGAACAGGGTTTCCATGTAGATCGGCAGGGCGAACTGATCGTCCTGTTCGAGGATCGCTTCCACCAGCGCATCGCCTTCGCCAGCGCCGCCGGAGTTGAGTTCCAGCAGACGGTCGCGACCGGTGTGCAACTCGTCTTCCAGACGCTCGCGCTCGGTGCGCGCTTCGTCGATCAGCGCTTGCCACTCGCCGTCGTCGGCTTCTTCCAGCAGCGGCAGCAGGCGTGGGCCGAACTGATGCTGCAGGGCGTTGCCGGTCGGGCAGGTATTGAGGAAGGCATTCAGCGCTTCGTGGTACCACTGGAACAGGCGCTCTTGCGGGCTGGTTTCCAGATACGGCACATGCAGTTCGATCACGTGTTTCTGGCCGATCCGGTCGAGACGGCCGATCCGCTGCTCCAGCAGGTCCGGGTGTGACGGCAGATCGAACAGCACCAGGTGGTGGGCGAACTGGAAGTTGCGACCTTCACTGCCGATTTCCGAGCAGATCAGCACCTGGGCGCCGAACTCTTCGTCGGCGAAGTAGGCGGCGGCGCGGTCGCGCTCGAGGATGTTCATGCCCTCGTGGAACACCGTGGCCGGGATGCCGGAACGCACGCGCAGGGCGTCTTCCAGGTCCATGGCGGTTTCCGCGTGGGCGCAGATCACCAGGACCTTGGTGCGCTTGAGCATCTTCAGCTGGTCGATCAGCCATTCGACGCGCGGGTCGAATTTCCACCAGCGCTCTTCTTCGCTGGCGTCCGGCTGGGCCTGGAAGCTGACTTCCGGGTACAGCTCGGCGTGTTCGCCCAGCGGCAGTTCCAGGTATTCGTCCGGGCATGGCAGCGGGTATGGGTGCAGCTTGCGCTCGGGGAAGCCTTGCACCGCGGCACGGGTGTTGCGGAACAGCACGCGGCCGGTGCCGTGGCGGTCCAGCAGCTCGCGCACCAGGCGCGCGCTGGCCTCGCTGTCGCCCTCGTTGACGGCGGCGAGCAGGGCTTCGCCTTCGTTGCCGAGGAAACCGTGGATGGTCTTGTGCGCTTCTGGCGACAGGCGACCTTTATCCAGCAGCTCCTGCACGGCTTCGGCCACCGGGCGATAGTTTTCGCTCTCGGCGCGGAAGGCGGCCAGGTCGTGGAAACGGTTCGGGTCGAGCAGGCGCAGGCGGGCGAAGTGGCTGTCCTGGCCCAGCTGTTCCGGGGTGGCGGTGAGCAGCAGGACACCCGGGATCACCTCGGCCAGCTGTTCCACCAGCGCGTATTCCGGGCTGACCTGGTCTTCGTGCCACACCAGGTGGTGGGCTTCGTCGACCACCATCAGGTCCCAGCCGGCGGCGAACAGCGCGTCCTGGGCCTTCTCGTCGTCCACCAGCCATTCCAGGGCCACCAGGGCGAGCTGGGTGTCCTCGAAGGGGTTGGCGGCATCGCTTTCGATAAAACGTTCTTCGTCGAACAGCGCGACCTGCAGGTTGAAGCGCCGGCGCATTTCCACCAGCCACTGGTGTTGCAGGTTTTCCGGGACCAGGATCAGCACGCGGCTGGCGCGGCCCGACAGCAGCTGGCGATGGATCACCAGGCCGGCTTCGATGGTCTTGCCCAGGCCCACTTCGTCCGCCAGGAGAACCCGCGGCGCGATACGGTCGGCGACTTCACGGGCAATGTGCAACTGGTGGGCGATAGGCTGGGCGCGTACGCCACCCAGGCCCCACAGCGACGATTGCAGCTGGCGGCTGGTGTGTTCCAGGGTGTGGTAACGCAGGGAGAACCAGGCCAGCGGGTCGATCTGTCCGGCGAACAGACGGTCGCTGGCCAGACGGAACTGGATGAAGTTCGAGAGTTGGGTTTCCGGCAGGGTAACGACTTCGTTCTGCCCGTTGAGGCCGTGGTAGACCAGCAGGCCGTCGACGTCGTCGACTTCGCGCACGGTCATTTTCCAGCCTTCGAAGTGGGTGATGGTGTCACCCGGGGAAAACCTCACGCGAGTGAGGGGCGCATTCCGTAGCGCATACTGGCGAGTGTCGCCAGTGGCCGGATAGAGCACGGTCAGCAAGCGGCCGTCCTGTGCCAGAACGGTGCCTAGACCTAGCTCGGCTTCGCTGTCACTAATCCAGCGTTGCCCCGGTTGATACTGCTGCGCCATGCTGCCTGACTCCCGCCTTGAAAAAGCCGACTATGTTAACGGATCGGCGCCCTCAGGCCAAAGGACTCTAACAAAAACAACTACGCTGGAAGGTAGCGTATCGGGCGCATTTGTCGGGGCTCGGGGCACTATCGGGTGACGACTGGGTCACAAGTTTGCGACCGATGGCTCAAGTCGCCCCCGCAGCAGCCGACAGCCTGCCGACAGGAGACCAATTATATGCTGCCCCCGATGCTGCCCTTGAGTGCCGTGCCCGTGACCTCCCAGCAGGATCCGATCCGGCCGCGCCCGGACATCCCGCCGGTGGTGCCGGTGCAACAGAGTTCCAACGAAAGCACCATCGACCTGCAAAAGCGCGATGCCGAACAGTCGGCGCTGCTGCTGCGTGAAGAACAGCAGCGCCAGCAGCAAAAGCACAAACGCCAGCGCGAAGCCGAGGCAGAGAACGATCCCGAACTGCACCTGGCGGTGCCCGGGGACGAGTTGAATGCCGACAACACCGTACCGGTGGTGCCGCTGATAGAGGATGCGCCACGCCAGGGGCTGTGGGTCGACGTCGAGGTTTAGATACCGCTCTTTAATGCCTGCAACAGCAGGACGAGGAGTCACACGCCGCAATCCGCACGATGCTGGTCAAATACGGCGGACCTCCACCTTTAATTGCGCTCAATAGCTGCCGATCACTGGTCAGCCGCCGCGTCACGCCGCATTATTGGCAAACCCGTAAGGGCCGCAGCCACGCTATCTATATATAGAGGCTCCGGTCGACATTGACCTGAATGATGCAAGCCAACGCCATGAGCCAAGACGACAATCTGATCGACCTGAACGCCGAACGTACCAAGCGTGTGCATGACTTGAAGGAAAAGCGCCTGAATGAAGTGCGCCAGGCATTCGAGCAGGCAATGCCCCTGGGCAAGCCGAAGAAGAAGCCGAAAAAGCCGAAAAAGCGCTGAACCGGGCGCGATCTGTTGATGTAAGTCAGTTATTTCCCCTCCCTGTCGTCCTGTCGTGGGCGACCATTGACCCCGGTCAATTTTCCCCGCCGCCTCTTTGGTTAACTTAGCCCCATCGCAACAGGGCAAGAGCAGGAGGCCAGTCATGTTTTTCGACAATGTGGTGATCGCCGGAGTGCTGACTGTCGGCCTCATGGTTCTGTTTTTCGCTGGGTTTGGATTTTTCATCTGGAAAGATGCGCATAAACGCAAAAAACCTTAAGTCTTTCCGGTAACGAGCACGCAAGGCATTTTGGGCAACTTCGGTTGCCCTTTTTTTTGCCTGCGTGTTTTGTAGGAGCGAGGCTTGCCCGCGATGGCGTCCGTTTGCGCGATACAGGTCTCCAGGTAAAACGCGGAACCAGGTTTCAGGGCTGCCTTGCAGCCCATCGCGAGCAAACTTCGCTCCTACAGAAGCCGATCATTTCTTTCAGGCATAAAAAAAGGTGCGACCCGAGGGGCGCACCTTTTTTGTCGCGGGCTGAGCGAATCAGGTCCCGAGGGCTTTCGAGGCCAGCCAGAACAGGCCGGCCGACAGCGCCACGGTCGCCGGCAGGGTCAGCACCCAGGCCAGCAGGATGGTGCGCACGGTGCCGCTTTGCAGGCCGCTTTTGTTGGCGACCATGGTCCCGGCCACACCCGAAGACAGCACGTGGGTGGTCGATACCGGCAGGCTGAAGATATTGGCCATGCCGATCAGGCCGGCGGCGGTGATCTGCGCCGACATGCCCTGGGCATAGGTCATGCCTTGCTTGCCGATCTTCTCACCAATGGTCTGTACCACACGTTTCCAGCCGATCATGGTCCCCAGGCCAAGGGCCAGGGCTACGGCCAGGATTACCCAGAACGGCGCGTACTCGGTGGTGGCGGTCAGGTCTTTGCGCAGCTTGTCCAGGTCAGCCTTTTCACGGGCCGGAAGGTGCGGCAGCTTGCCGACTTTCTTCGCGGTGTCATCCAGGCAGAGCAGGTAACGACGCACTTCGATGCGGCTTTCGGCCGGCAGCGAGTGATAGTCGGCAACGCCCTTGAGGGTGCCCAGCAGCGCCTCGATGGTCGGTTCGGTCTGCTGCGGGTTGCAGCGGAACTTGCCTGGCAGGTCGTCTTTCACGCTTTTGCCCAGGGCCAGGAACTCGCCCAGGGAGTCCTGGTTGCGCTGATAGAACTGGCTCAGGTGCAGGGTAGCGTCGCGAGTACGTTCGATCTGGTAGGTGGTGCTGTTCAGGTCGAGCACGAACTGCGCGGGCACGATACCGATCAGTACCAGCATGATCAGGCCGATGCCTTTCTGGCCGTCGTTGGAACCGTGCACGAAGCTCACGGCCATGGCCGAGATCACCAGCACCAGGCGATTCCAGAACGGTGGGTGTTTCTTGTCGTCGATCTTGCGGCGGTCTTCCGGGGTCTTGTGCATCTTCGAGATCGGGCGCCACCACTTCAGGCCGATCAGCACCAGGGCGGCGATCAGGAAGCCGGCCATTGGCGAGAACACCAGGGAAGCACCGATGTCGATCGCCTTCTGCCAGTTCACGCCATCGCCCAGCGGGATGTCGTTGAGCAGGGCATTGGCCAGGCCGACGCCGAGGATCGAACCGATCAGAGTGTGGGAGCTGGAGGCGGGAATACCGAAGTACCAGGTGCCCAGGTTCCAGGTGATGGCCGCGGCCAGCAACGAGAAGACCATGGCCAGGCCGTGGCCGGTGTTGACATTGATCAGCAGCTCGACCGGCAGCAGATGGACGATGGCATAGGCCACGCCGACGCCGCCCAGCAGCACGCCGAGGAAATTGAATACACCGGAAAAGAATACGGCCAGGTGCGGCGGCATGGCTTTGGTGTAGATAACAGTGGCAACCGCATTTGCGGTGTCATGAAAGCCGTTGATGAACTCGTAGGCGAGGACAAAAGCCAGGGCGAGCAAGAGGCTCACAAGCACCCAAGCATCCAGTCCGCTGAATAAATCGATCATGAAGGTTTTCTGACCCGGTCATAAGGGGGCGCGATTATGCCAGAAAACCCTGGTAATCGATGCACTAGGTGCTGGTTGGTAACATTCTTCAACGAAAAAGCCGGAGGCAGGCCAATGGCCATGCCTTTTTTCGGGGCATGGGCAAGCCATTGATTTTACTGGGGCTCATCCTCAAGGTCAGGGGCGCAATGCTCAGCCAAACGTCTCAAACGCTTGTATGAAATTTCAGTTCCATGACACTTTTTGAGTCCTTGAGGCCCATTCGCTGCAATGCGGCTGGCACCTGCCCGGCCTTGCGATCGGCATTAGTTCGCAAGGGTACCGAGCAATGCGAAAGCTTCAGGCGAACAGCATCACGGCTGTTCTGCCTTGAGCTCTTTTTCCATCTTTTGCAGTTCTTGGGTAAAGGCCTGGTCGAGAATGCTGGCGCGCTTGCGCCAAGGTTTGCGTTCCGGTTCAGGCTGGGCGGCGTAGGTGGTGACTTCGCCTCCGTAAACTTCCTTGTAACGTTGTTCCTGGCGCTCAAGTTCCGCGCGCAGTTCGTCTTTCGTCACAGTGTTACCTAATTGAGTTGAGATAATTCCGGCGATACGCATTGCCTCGATCGGGTTTATCAAACCGCCTCGTACCCGCCTCGATTAACGGAGCCAGGAGTGCGATGGGGGTTCGCTAAACCGCTTCTTGTTGCATGCGGCCACGCCACCGGATAAGAACAGCTGTCGTAGCAACAGTTTCTTTTTTGCAAACGCATTGGCCGGGCATATTGGAATGAGCGTCAAGCGCTTGCTGCAGGAAGCGTCACTTGCCTGGACGCACCTGATGATACTGCCGAATGCAGAAAAGCGTCGGTGATCACTTTACTCATTATAGCGGCGGCCATGAATAACTCTATCGGCAATAAGTTAAAAATCATCAACTTGATATCAGGGTTTTGTTACACGAAAGTTTTAATCCGTATGACGAGAGTGGTCATCCGGCAGTTCTGTAACAAGGCCTGACAAGTTGCACGAATTAACACATGGCATGAGAGTTTTATTGGCGGCGGAAAAAAGTCGCGTCGGGCAGGCAGCGCTCCCGGGATGGATTGCGATTATCGGTCGACGGTTCGATAATCGCCCAATGTTGGCCGTGCAGGCTTGTGCATCCTTTCCAGTACGGCTTGTAATAAGCCAGACTTCCGTCGCAGAGAACCTGAAATGAACGATCAATTGCGTAATTCCTTCGCTTCCGCCGCGCCACCGATTGTCGCTTCGCCGGCCAAGCGGATTCAGGCGCTGACGGGTGATCCGGATTTCATGACCTCTCTGGCTCGCGGCCTGGCAGTGGTCCAGGCCTTTCAGGAGCGCAAGCGCCATCTGACCATCGCCCAGATCAGCCATCGCACGGAGATTCCCCGTGCCGCCGTGCGCCGCTGCCTGCACACCTTGATCAAGCTCGGTTACGCCACCACCGACGGCCGCACCTATTCGTTGCTGCCCAAGGTGCTGACGCTGGGGCACGCCTATCTGTCTTCCACGCCGCTGGCGGTGTCGGCCCAGCCTTACCTGGACCGCATGAGCGAGCAACTGCACGAAGCCTGCAACATGGCCACCCTGGAAGGCGACGACATTCTGTACATTGCCCGTTCGGCCACCACCCAGCGCCTGATCTCGGTCGATCTCTCGGTTGGTGGACGCCTGCCGGCCTACTGCACATCCATGGGCCGGATCCTGCTGGCGGCGCTGGATGACGCTTCGTTGCGCGAATACCTCGAGCATGCCGACCTGCAAGCCAAGACCAGTCGTACCCTGCACACGCCGGAGGCGCTGCTCGAATGCCTGCAACAGGTCAGGCAGCAGGGCTGGTGCATCGTCGATCAGGAACTGGAGCAAGGCCTGCGCTCCATCGCCGTACCGGTGTACGACGCTTCGGGCCAGGTGCTGGCCGCGCTCAACGTCAGTACCCATGCCGGCCGCGTCAGCCGCGCCGAGCTGGAGCAGCGCTTCTTGCCGGGCCTGCTCAGCGCCAGTCGCGACCTCAGCGCCCAACTGTTCGCTTGAGGGCTGCCTGCTTAAGCTGTTCGATAAACGCACAGATACGCGCTTGCTGAATTGACGCTCTTTCCCTTGCCTCATTAATGTCGCGGCAGCGTCATCCGGCCATTGGAGCACTGCCTCTCCAATGGCCGCGTGGCGACCCCATAATAATGAAGAGGCCAACCCCCATGAGCATCGCCCGCGCGCCCAGCCGCGCCCCTTTATCCCGCCTTCGCCTGCCGATGGCCTGATCCCGCAAGACCCTTTTCGATCTGAACCGACCAGCCCTGGCTGGCACCTGTTCGCCTGCGTTTTTCGCGTGGAATAAAAATAATGAACCAGCCTCAATCCGCTGTAGGGAACTGCCTCGACGTGCAGTCCTTTATCAATGCCCAGCCGCTGTCGCGCTATCAGTGGCGGGTGGTGATCCTGTGTTTCCTGATTGTCTTCCTCGATGGCCTCGATACCGCGGCCATGGGCTTTATCGCGCCGGCGCTGTCCCAGGATTGGGGTATCGATCGCGCCAGCCTCGGCCCGGTAATGAGTGCGGCGCTGATCGGCATGGTGTTCGGGGCGCTGGGTTCTGGCCCTCTGGCTGACCGCTTCGGGCGCAAAGTGGTGCTGGTGGGGGCGGTGCTGCTGTTCGGGGCCTTCAGCCTGGCGTCGGCCTACAGCAGCAATGTCGACCAGTTGCTGGTGCTGCGTTTCCTCACCGGCCTGGGTCTGGGCGCCGGCATGCCGAATGCCACCACGCTGCTCTCCGAGTACACCCCCGAGCGCCACAAGTCGTTGCTGGTGACCAGCATGTTCTGTGGTTTCAACCTGGGCATGGCCGGCGGCGGTTTCATTTCCGCCAAGCTGATTCCGGCGTTCGGCTGGCACAGCCTGCTGCTGATCGGCGGGGTCCTGCCGCTGATCCTGGCAGTGGTGCTGCTGGCCTGGTTGCCGGAGTCGGCGCGTTACCTGGTGGTGCGCAATCGCGGCACCGACAAGGTACGCAAGGCCCTGGCTCCAATCGAGCCGGGCACGGTCGCCCAGGCCGCGAGCTTCAGCGTGCCGGAACAGAAGACCGTGAAGGCGCGCAACGTGTTTGCGGTGATTTTCTCCGGGACCTACAGCGCTGGCACCTTGCTGTTGTGGCTGACCTATTTCATGGGGCTGGTGATCGTGTACCTGCTGACCAGCTGGCTGCCGACCCTGATGCGCGACAGCGGCGCGAGCATGGAGCAGGCGGCCTTTATCGGCGCGCTGTTCCAGTTCGGCGGGGTGCTCAGCGCCGTGGCGGTGGGCTGGGCCATGGACCGCTTCAACCCGCACAAGGTCATCGGCACCTTCTACCTGCTGGCCGGGGTCTTCGCCTACGCGGTCGGGCAAAGCCTGGGCAACATCACCTTGCTGGCGACCCTGGTGCTGGTCGCCGGCATGTGCGTCAACGGCGCGCAATCGGCGATGCCGTCCCTGGCCGCGCGCTTCTATCCGACCCAGGGCCGCGCCACCGGCGTGTCGTGGATGCTCGGCATCGGTCGCTTCGGGGCGATCCTCGGGGCCTGGATGGGCGCCACGCTGCTGGGGCTGGGCTGGAACTTCGAGCAGGTGCTGACCGCGCTGGTGATCCCGGCGGCGCTGGCGACCACGGCGGTGGTGATCAAGGGCATGGTCAGCCATGCGGATGCGACCTGATCGAATGAGCAAAGCGCTCCTGAAGGGAGCGCTGAGTACCTGTAGCCGCTGCCGCAGGCTGCGATCGACCCGGGCCGCGTTCGGAGAACGGTCGCGAAGATCTCAGGATCATTGAAGGCCTTCGGTCTTATCGCAGCCTGCGGCAGCGGCTACGACGCAATCGATAGTCAGACAACAATCTGTTCGATAAACGAACACTCAGTCGATTATCGGATTGTTTGGGTGTTTCCCCCGGCTTAATCTTCAGTCACTCAGGTCGCATCCCTTGCGCCTTTTTCTTCCAGTCGCTCAATAACAATCGGGAGATCCCTCCATGGCTGAAATCCTTTCGCTGCACGACGCGGTGAAGCAGTTCGTCAACGACGGCGATACCGTCGCGCTCGAAGGCTTCACCCACCTGATCCCCACGGCCGCGGGTCACGAAATCATTCGCCAGGGCAAAAAAGACCTGACCCTGGTACGGATGACCCCTGACCTGATCTACGACCAGTTGATCGGTGCCGGTTGTGCCCGCAAGCTGATTTTCTCCTGGGGCGGCAACCCAGGCGTGGGTTCCCTGCATCGCCTGCGGGACGCGGTCGAGAAGCAATGGCCCCACGCCCTGGAAATCGAAGAACACAGCCACGCCGACCTGGCCAACGCCTACGTGGCGGGCGCCTCTGGCCTGCCATTCGCGGTCTTGCGCGCCTATGCCGGCTCCGACCTGCCGAAGGTCAACCCGCTGATCAAGAGCGTGACCTGCCCATTCACCGGTGAAGTGCTGGCGGCGGTGCCATCGGTGCGCCCTGATGTCACCGTGATCCATGCGCAGAAAGCCGACCGCAAGGGCAACGTGCTGCTGTGGGGCATTCTCGGCGTGCAGAAGGAAGCTGCCCTGGCCGCCAAGCGCTGCATCGTCACCGTGGAAGAAATCGTCGACGACCTGAACGCCCCGATGAACGCCTGCGTGCTGCCGACCTGGGCCCTGAGCGCGGTCTGCCACGTACCGGGCGGCGCCCATCCGTCCTACGCCCACGGTTACACCGAGCGCGACAACATCTTCTACCAGGCCTGGGACCCGATCGCCCGCGACCGTGAAACCTTCACCGCCTGGATCAACGAATACATCCGCGGCAGCGCCGACTTCAGCGAATTCCAGGCCAAGCTGGCCGCAGCAACGGGGGCCAAATAATGACTTACTCCACCAATGAAATGATGACCGTTGCCGCCGCCCGCCGCCTGCAGAACGGCTCGGTGTGTTTTGTCGGGATCGGTCTGCCGTCCAAGGCCGCCAACCTGGCGCGCCTGACCTCGTCGCCGGACGTGGTGCTGATCTATGAATCCGGCCCGATCGGCGCCAAGCCTAGCGTGCTGCCGCTATCCATCGGTGACGGAGAACTGGCCGAGACCGCGGACACCGTGGTGCCGACCGGCGAGATCTTCCGCTACTGGCTGCAAGGCGGGCGTATCGACGTCGGTTTCCTCGGCGCCGCCCAGGTCGACCGTTTCGGCAACATCAACACCACGGTGGTCGGCGACTACCACCAGCCGAAAGTCCGCCTGCCGGGCGCCGGCGGTGCGCCGGAGATCGCCGGCTCGGCCAAGAGCGTGCTGATCATCCTCAAGCAGTCGTCGCGTTCCTTTGTCGACAAGCTCGACTTCATCACCTCGGTCGGTCACGGCGAAGGCGGCGATTCGCGCAAACGCCTGGGCCTGCCAGGGGCCGGGCCGGTGGGGATCATCACCGACCTGTGCATCATGGAGCCGGAAGCCGGCACCCATGAGTTCGTGGTCACCTCGCTGCACCCGGGCGTGACCCGCGAGCAGGTGGTCGCCGCCACCGGCTGGGCGATCCGTTTCGCCGAGCAGGTCGCGGAAACCGCCGCGCCGACCGAGATCGAATTGACTGCCCTGCGTGACCTGGAAGCCCGCACCGCCGCGGCCCACGGCCAAACCCCGGGAGAAGCCTGATGCGCGAAGTGTTTATCTGTGACGCCATTCGTACCCCCATCGGCCGCTTTGGTGGTGGCCTGTCGACAGTCCGTGCCGACGATCTGGCCGCTGCGCCCATCAAGGCGCTGATCGAGCGCAACCCGTCGGTGGACTGGAGCGCGGTGGACGAGGTGTTCCTCGGCTGCGCCAACCAGGCCGGCGAAGACAATCGCAACGTGGCGCGCATGGCGCTGCTGCTGGCCGGGCTGCCGGAAACCATTCCGGGCGTGACCCTCAACCGCCTGTGCGCTTCGGGCATGGATGCCATCGGTACCGCCTTCCGCGCCATCGCCAGCGGCGAGATGGAACTGGCCATCGCCGGCGGCGTCGAGTCGATGTCCCGCGCGCCATTCGTCATGGGCAAGGCCGACACCGCCTTTTCGCGAAACATGAAGCTGGAAGACACCACCATCGGCTGGCGTTTCATCAACCCGCTGATGAAGGCCCAGTACGGCGTGGATGCCATGCCGCAGACCGCTGACAACGTCGCCGATGATTATCAGGTGTCGCGCGCCGACCAGGATGCGTTCGCCCTGCGCAGCCAGCAGCGTACCGCCGCGGCGCAGGCCGCCGGGTTCTTCGCCGAGGAAATCGTCCCGGTGCGTATCGTCCACAAGAAGGGCGAGACCGTTGTAGAACAGGACGAACATCCGCGGGCCGATACCTCGCTGGAAACCCTGAGCAAACTCAAGCCGGTCAACGGCCCGGACAAGACCGTCACCGCCGGCAACGCCTCGGGCGTCAACGACGGGGCGGCGGCGCTGATCCTGGCGTCGGCCGAGGCGGTGAAAAAGCACGGCCTGACCGCCCGTGCCCGGGTTCTGGGCATGGCCAGCGCCGGCGTCGCGCCACGGGTGATGGGCATCGGCCCGGTGCCGGCGGTGCGCAAGTTGACCGAGCGCCTGGGCGTGGCGGTCAGCGATTTTGATGTGATCGAACTCAACGAAGCCTTCGCCAGCCAGGGCCTGGCGGTGTTGCGCGAACTGGGCCTGGCGGACGACGCGCCCCAGGTCAACCCCAACGGCGGCGCCATCGCCCTCGGCCATCCGCTGGGCATGAGCGGCGCGCGCCTGGTATTGACTGCGCTGCACCACCTGGAAAAGACCGGTGGCAAGAAAGGCCTGGCGACCATGTGCGTAGGTGTCGGCCAAGGCCTGGCACTGGCCATCGAGCGCGTCTGACGCGCTTCTTATAAGAACGAGGATCGAGCATGACCGACAAGCCCGGTTACCGGCGCCCGCAACCAGGTACTCAGCCTGAGTACCTGCACCCGGCCTACAAATCCACCAACACCCGCTCGCCGTCCAAGCCGCTGGTGTTCCTGCCCCATTCGCTGTCGGAAATCACCGGCCCGACCATCGGCGCCGATTACCTGCAGGACAAGGATAACGACCTGACCGCCCAGCATGCCGGCGAGCCCCAGGGCGAACGCATCATCATCCACGGCCGGGTGCTGGACGAGAACGGCCTGCCGGTGCCGGGGATCCTGGTGGAGATCTGGCAGGCCAACGCCGCCGGTCGCTACAACCACGAGCGTGACCTGCACGATGCGCCGTTGGACCCGAACTTCACCGGTACCGGGCGCACCGTCACCGACGCCGATGGCTGGTACCAGTTCCAGACCATCAAGCCTGGTGCCTATCCCTGGGGTAACCACCACAATGCATGGCGTCCGGCGCACATCCACTTCTCGCTGTTCGGGCCGAGCATCCTCACGCGGCTGGTGACCCAGATGTATTTCCCGGGCGACCCGCTGCTGGCCTACGACCCGATCTACAACTGCGTGCCGGACACCCGCGCCAAGGAACGCCTGATCGCCAGCTTCGACCTGGAGAAAACCATTCCGTCCTACGCCCTCGGCTACCGTTGGGACATCGTCTTGCGCGGCCGCGATGCCACGCCGATGGAGAAATAAGATGACGCTGACAGCGACCACGTCCCACACCGTCGGCCCCTACTACCACATCGGCCTGACCTGGCTGAACCGCGAAGACCTGACCCGGGCCGAGACCCTCGGCGAGCGGGTGGCGATCAGCGGCCAGGTGGTGGATGGCAACGGCGATTTCGTCAACGACGCCATGCTGGAAATCTGGCAGGCCAACGCGGTCGGCAAGTACGACCACCCGGAAGACGATCAGGCCAAGGCCCTGGACCCGAACTTCCAGGGCTTCGGCCGGGTGCCGGTGGATGGGGAAGGGCGTTTCCGCTTCACCACCATCAAGCCGGGCAGCGTGCCTGGCCTGCAGGGTTCGACCCAGGCGCCGCACCTGGTGGTGCTGGTCTTTGCCCGGGGCCTGGTCAAGCACCTGCTGACCCGCATCTACTTCGACGGCGAGCCGGCCAACGCGGCCGATCCGCTGCTGGCCCGCGTGCCCGAAGAGCGTCGCGCCACCCTGCTGGCCAAGGCGGATGCGCCGGGTCACTACCAGTGGAACGTGATCCTGCAGGGTACCGACGCGGAAACCGTGTTTTTCGATTATTGAGTGTGCCTGGGGGGAGCGCGAGCAAGCTCGCTCCTACATGACCGCAGTTGAATCACGGCATCGTGATCGACCCACATCCTGTAGGAGCGAGCTTGCTCGCGATAAGGCCGAATAGGCCGACACCCCCCAAGGTCGTCTTGCGGAACGGGACTGTTACAAAGTATGTCTAGACTCACCACGTCCCCAAAGAGTGAAAAGCCATGACAACGTTAACCAGTCACTACACGACCGAGGAACGCAGCAAGAGGATCTTCGCGATCGTCGGTGCCTCCTCCGGCAACCTGGTCGAATGGTTCGACTTCTACGTCTACGCCTTCTGCGCGATCTACTTCGCCCCGGCGTTTTTCCCCTCCGACGACCCCACGGTGCAACTGCTCAATACCGCCGGCGTGTTCGCCGCCGGGTTCCTGATGCGTCCTATCGGCGGCTGGCTGTTCGGCCGGGTGGCCGACAAGCACGGGCGCAAGAATTCCATGATGATCTCGGTGCTGATGATGTGCGCAGGCTCCTTGGTCATCGCCTTCCTGCCGACCTACGCCAGCATCGGCGCCTGGGCGCCGGCGCTGCTGCTGATGGCGCGGCTGTTCCAGGGCCTGTCGGTGGGCGGGGAGTACGGCACCACCGCGACCTACATGAGCGAAGTCGCGCTCAAGGGCCAGCGCGGGTTCTTTGCATCCTTCCAGTACGTGACCCTGATCGGCGGGCAACTGCTGGCGGTGCTGGTGGTGGTGATCCTGCAACAGTTTCTCGACGAAGCGGAACTCAAGGCCTGGGGCTGGCGGATTCCGTTCGTGATCGGCGCCATCGCCGCCCTGATCTCCCTGCTGCTGCGGCGCTCGCTGAAAGAAACCACCAGCAAGGAAATGCGTGAAGACAAGGACGCCGGCAGTGTGGCTGCGCTGTTCAAGCATCACTCCAAGGCCTTTGTCACCGTGCTCGGCTACACCGCCGGCGGCTCGCTGATTTTCTACACCTTCACCACCTATATGCAGAAATACCTGGTGAACACCGCGGGCATGCACGCCAAGACTGCCAGCTACATCATGACCGGCGCGCTGTTCCTTTATATGTGCATGCAGCCGCTGTTCGGCATGCTGGCGGACAAGATCGGCCGGCGTAACTCGATGCTCTGGTTCGGCGCGCTGGGTACGCTGTGCACCGTGCCTATCCTGCTGACCCTGAAAACCGTTACCAGCCCGTTCCTGGCCTTCGTGCTGATCACCCTGGCCCTGGCGATCGTCAGTTTCTACACCTCCATCAGCGGCCTGGTAAAAGCCGAGATGTTCCCGCCGCAAGTGCGGGCGCTGGGGGTAGGCCTGGCCTATGCGGTGGCCAACGCGCTATTCGGCGGTTCGGCGGAATACGTGGCCCTGGGCCTGAAATCCCTGGGCATGGAAAACACCTTCTACTGGTACGTGACGGCGATGATGGCGATTGCCTTCCTGTTCAGCCTGCGTCTGCCTAAACAGGCGGCGTACCTGCACCACGATCTTTGACCTGTCCGCGTGCGTCTGTCGCGGACGCACGCCCCAAAGGATTGTTTATGAGTACACCGGCGAGCAACCAACTGTTCGATGCCTACTTCACCACCCGCGATATGCGCGCGGTGTTCTGCGACCAGGGCCGGGTCCAGGCCATGCTCGACTTCGAGGCCGCGCTGGCCCGGGCCGAGGCTCGGGTCGGGGTGATCCCGGCCGAGGCGGTGGCGCCGATCGAGGCGGCCTGCCGGGCTGGGCTCTATGATTTTTCCGCCCTGGGCGAGGCCATCGCCACCGCGGGCAACTCGGCGATTCCGCTGGTCAAGGCCCTGGGCAAACAGATCGCCAAGAGCGATGCCAGCGCCGAGCGTCATGTGCACCTGGGCGCCACCAGCCAGGATGTGATGGACAGCGGGCTGGTCCTGCAGTTGCGGCATGCGCTGAGCCTGATCGACAACGACCTGGCGCGCCTCGGCGGCATCCTGGCCGCGCAGGCCCAGCGTTATGCCGCCACCCCGATGGCCGGCCGGACCTGGCTGCAACATGCCACGCCGGTCACCCTCGGCATGAAGATCGCCGGCTGGCTGGGGGCGCTGACCCGCAGCCGCGAGCGTCTGGCGCAGCTCAAGCCGCGCTTGCTGGTGCTGCAGTTCGGGGGGGCCTCCGGCACTCTCGCGGCCCTGGGCGGGCAGGCCCTGCCCATTGCCCAGGCCCTGGCGGAGGAGTTGCAACTGAGCCTGCCGGAACAGCCCTGGCACACCCAGCGCGACCGGCTGGTGGAGTTCGCTTCGGTGCTTGGCCTGATCGCCGGCAGCCTCGGCAAGCTCGGCCGTGACATCAGCCTGCTGATGCAGACCGAGGCGGCGGAAGTCTTCGAGCCGTCGGCGCCGGGCAAGGGCGGTTCCTCGACCATGCCGCACAAGCGCAACCCGGTGGGCGCGGCGGTGTTGATCGGCGCGGCGATCCGGGTTCCCGGGCTGCTGGCGACTATGTTCAGCGCCATGCCCCAGGAGCACGAACGCAGCCTGGGCCTGTGGCATGCCGAATGGGAAACCCTGCCGGAGATCTGCTGCCTGGTGTCCGGCGCCTTGCAACAGGCGCTGCTGGTGGTCGACGGGCTGGAAGTCGACGCCGCGCGGATGGCCAGGAACCTCGACCTGACCCAGGGGCTGGTGCTGGCGGAAGCCGTGAGCATCGCCCTGGCCCAGCGCCTGGGCCGCGAGACCGCACACCATCTGCTGGAGCAGTGCTGCAAGCGTGCGGTGGCCGAACAACGGCATCTGCGCGCGGTGCTGGGGGATGAGCCGCAAGTGACCGCCGAGCTGTCGGCGGAAGAACTGGATCGCCTGCTGGACCCGGCGCATTACCTCGGCCAGGCACAAGCCTGGGTCGAGCGCGCCGTGGCCGAACATTTAGCCTTGAACGCCTGAAGGAGACTGCCGTGGGATTCGTACAACTCGCCGATGGCGAACTGCATTACCAACTGGATGGCCCGGCCGATGCGCCGGTGCTGGTCCTGTCCAACTCCCTGGGTACCGACCTGCACATGTGGGACATCCAGATCTCGGCCTTTACCAAGCACTTCCGCGTGCTGCGTTTCGACACCCGTGGCCACGGCAAATCCCTGGTCACTGAAGGGCCCTACAGCATCGAGCAGTTAGGGCGCGACGTGCTGGCGCTGCTGGATGCGCTGCATATCCAGCGCGCGCATTTCTGCGGCCTGTCCATGGGCGGGCTGATCGGCCAGTGGCTGGGCATCAATGCCGGCGGGCGCCTGAACAAGCTGGTGGTATGCAACACTGCAGCGAAGATCGGCGACCCGTCGGTATGGAACCCGCGCATCGAAACCGTGCTGCGCGATGGCCAGGCGGCCATGGTCGCATTGCGCGATGCCTCGATCGCCCGCTGGTTCACCCCGGACTTCGCCGCGGCGCACCCGGACCAGGCCAAGCTGATCACCGACATGCTGGCGGCCACCTCGCCCCAGGGGTATGCCGCCAACTGCGCGGCGGTGCGCGATGCGGATTTCCGCGATCAACTGTCGGCGATCGAGGCGCCGACCCTGGTGGTGTCCGGTACCGAAGATGCGGTCACGCCGCCCTCTGGCGGGCATTTCATTCAGGAGCGCGTGCGCGGCGCCGAATACGCCGAGTTCCATGCGGCGCACCTGTCCAACGTCCAGGCCGGCCCTGCGTTCAGCGAGCGGGTCGTGGCATTTCTGCTGGCTGACCAGAACATTTGAGGAAGCCCCCGATGGACGAGAAACAACGTTACGCCGAAGGCATGCAAGTGCGTCGCGCGGTGCTGGGCGACGCCCATGTCGATCGCAGCCTGAACACCCTGACCGAGTTCAACTCGGAGTTCCAGGAAATGATCACCCGGCACGCCTGGGGCGATATCTGGACCCGTCCGGGCCTGCCACGCCACACCCGCAGCCTGATCACCATCGCCATGCTGATCGGCATGAACCGCAACGAAGAGCTCAAGCTGCACCTGCGTGCCGCCGCCAACAACGGCGTGAGCCGCGCCGAGATCAAGGAAGTGATCATGCAGAGCGCGATCTACTGCGGCATTCCGGCGGCCAACGCGACCTTCCACCTGGCCGAGTCGGTGTGGGACGAACTGGGCGTCGAATCCCGCGGCTGATAATCCACGATCTATAAA